>PWZB01000116.1 GCA_003567625.1 Bacteroidales bacterium
AAGTAATGTTCATCGGAGAGGGTAATGAGGAAGAAAGTCTTAAAAAAATAATCAATGAAATGGGTTTAAATCAAAATATAATTTTTACAGGATATCAGGAAGATATTGGAGCTTTTTATAAGGAAATCGACTTGTTAATCCTGCCATCACTCAGCGAAGGTATGCCCAATGTTGCACTGGAGGCCATGTTGTACAGCAAACCAGTGGTTGCCACCAGAGTTGGTGGAGTTCCTGAAGTTGTGATGGATGGCGTAACAGGTAAAGTTGTAGATCCGTACAATTCTGAACAGTTGGCAAATGCTGTAACAGGTTTGCTTGAAAATTCCGATGATCTTTTGGCTTTCGGCATGGCAGGGCGGCAGAGGGTGATTGATCATTTTTGTCCTGTTCAAAGGGTAAAGAATATTGCTGCTCTATATGAAGATGTACTGAGCATGAAGAATACCTGATAATTTATTCCTGCTATTCAGCTTAAAATATAAATGAAACAAATACACGTGATGCAATTAATTAATACCCTGGAATTAGGTGGTGCAGAAAGCCTTGGTCTAACTATCAGCAGGCATTTGAACAAGGATGGAACACATAAAGCATCAATCTGCGGATTATTTAAAGGAAGAGGGCCGTTAGCAGATATTGCTGAGAAAAATGAGGTAACAACCAGATATTTTAAAAATGAAAATAAAAGCAGATTCAAAATCATGCAGGAGCTTTATCATCTGCTCAGACATGAACAAGTCAGTGTGCTGCAGGTACATGGAGCTTATTTGCTCCAGTATGCCGTTCTACCCGCTCTTCTGTCGGGCGCAAAAATCATTTACACGGAGCATGCCAAATATTCTTTGAGCAAGTCTTCCACTTTGAAACGCAAGTCAAGATACCTCAGCCTGTTCACCAAAAAAGTTGTTTGTGTTTCATATGACATGAAAAGCTTTATGACCAATCAAGTAGGGGTCAGTCCTTCAAGGGTGGAGGTTATCCATAATGGTGTTGACCTATCAGATTTCAGCATACGTTATCAGGAAGATCCCCCGAATAAAAGAAAAGATGTGTTAATCGGAACTGTAGCCAGACTTTCCGAACCCAAGGATCACGGGAATCTTCTGCGAGCTTTTGCACTGGTGAGAGAGAAGATTCCAGGAGTTCGCCTGTTGCTCATTGGCGATGGGGAATTACGCTCTGATATTGAGTTGATGATCCATCAGCATGGTCAGGAAAAAAATGTGGATATGCTTGGCAGGCGAAGCGACATTCCTGAACTACTGGCAGGTATGGACATATTTGTGCTGCCTTCAAAAAGAGAAGGATTCCCGATTTCCATCCTAGAGGCCATGGCTTGTGGTAAACCCGTAGTGGCTACAGATGTTGGTGGAGTCAAGGAAATAATATCTAGCGGGAACGACGGGCTGATTGTTCCTCCTGAAGACCATTATTCTCTGGCTGCAGCGATAATTCGTATTATTGAAGATATCGGACTTAGAAAAAGACTGGAGTCAGGCGCAGTGAACAAGATTGTTTCAAATTTCAGCAAGGAAGTCATGATGCAAAAGTATATGAATCTGTTTAATTCTGTTGGAGGATAAAGTGTATTTGATGGTTCGTAAGGCTATGCTTAAATTGCGGGGTTCAAAACGCTACGAATATTTAAGAGAATATGAACAACTTCAATGGCAAAATTTGGATAAAATTGAGAATTATCAGTTTTATAAACTGAAAAAACTCTTGAACCATGCTTATAAGAGTGTACCTTACTATAAAAATTTATTCAAAAATCTTGGCATACATCCTGATGATATTCATAATAAGGATGACTACTCAAAGATTCCGATACTAACAAAAAATATCATTAAAACTAACCAGCATGAATTGATTTCCGATAGATTTGACCTCAAAACACTTGTCAGGAATACAACAGGTGGATCTACTGGAGAACCGTTGCAATTTTATCGAGAAAAAGATGTTTATGAACAAATGTCTGCCAATTTAATGCTTGGATTAAAAATGGCCGGGTGGAATGAAAAAAAAAGTTTAATTTTAATCTGGGGCAATCCTAAGGACATTCAAAAAAAAAATGACATTATTCTACGCTTGAAAAGCATCTTTTCTATGAGTGTGACTCTAAATGCCTACAAATATAACCAAAGATCTTTCGACTCATGGATACAGACAATATTGAATTCAGGCAATAATGTTTATATTTATGGATATCCTTCAGTAATATCAGACTTTGCTTATTATATCAGTTCAAAAAAAATTAACATTGAAAATGTCAAAGCCATACAAACTTCTGCAGAACAGTTGCTTCCTGAACAAAAAGAGATCATAGAAAATGTTTTTAAATGCAGGACATTTGATCAGTACGGCAGCCGTGAATGTCCGGGCATATCATGTGAGTGTGAGAAGGGAAGCATGCACATTTTCTGTCACTCGAATTTAGTTGAATTTATTAACGACCCAAGTACGCCTGAGGGAACTAAAAAACTTATTGTTACTCCCCTTTCCAGTTACGCAATGCCGTTTATCCGCTATGAAATAGGAGACTTTGCTGTTCCTCTTGAAGATCAGTGTTCGTGCGGCAGGGGATTTCCTCTTATGCAAATGAAAATCGGCCGAATCTACGATAGGTTTATTTGTGCTAACGGACAGGTTGTGCACGGCACATTACTGGTCAGGCAGGTTGCCGGCATCAAGGGAATCAAGAATTTTCAGTTTCACCAGAAGGATTTTACGAATATCAATTTATTTATTGTTAAAACATCCTCCTTTGATGATGCTGACGAGGAAAAAATAAATTCTATAGGTAAAAATATCTCCGCCTTTCTTGGATCTGACGTCAATCTGGATATTAATTATGTTGAGTCCATACCCCAGACTATTGGAGGAAAACATCGCCAGTTCATTTCAGATATGAGGTTCTCATGAACACCAGAGTACCGGTTATTATGTACCATAGTGTTGGAATTCCACATTCGTCGTGGATATGGGATTTCCTGACCATTCCCTATGCTCTTTTTGA
>PWZB01000077.1 GCA_003567625.1 Bacteroidales bacterium
CACCGACAATACCGCTTGCAAAAACAGCCCACATGCGGGTTTTGTCAAGCCCGTAATGCCGGGTAATTATTCTTTTACCCGTCATTGTGATAATCCAAAACAACAACATGATGGTAACGGCACTCATAACTGCCGACATGGCGTTGATCCAGAAGGCTACCATTGTCACATCACCAAATGACAATAAGGAAAAAACACGCGACATCATCTGCAATAAAGGTGCCCCGGGCGGATGCGGGATCTGCAGCTTATATGCTGTAGCAATACGCTCGCTGCAATCCCAAAAACTCGCCGTCGGCTCAAGGGTAAGCATGTAAACCAAAAGAGAAATGCCGAAAAGTACCCAGCCGATAATGTTATTATACTTCTTGTAATAATCCATTTTATATATTTTTAATTATTTCAGCCACCTGTGTCCGGTTAAAATTTATCAGAATTTACAAAATCCCTGTTTTGTAATTCAAGCACAACAATAGCAAAGCCAGTAACATGTGGGCATCATACCCGAAAGATAAAGTTTTATTTTGATAAATATCAAAAATAAAAAACTATTTTATTAAGACTGGCAATTTATAAGGTAACATGTATATTAAATCAAAAAATTATAACGAATGCGAATATATAAAAAACTTACTTAACAGTTTCCTGTTGCCTGCTGATAAAATATCCTTGAAGTTTCTTTTCCCACTCATTAAGAAATGTAGCGGCTTAGGCAATTGCCGATACCATGTTGTTTTAATAAAAAGTTTAATACAGATCATTGTATTTGTCAATGGCTCTATTAGCTTTTTCAGCTAATTCGTGCTGCTGATATCTGGCGGCTAAATAATTAATTCTTTGTAAAATCCCAATAGCTTGATCTATATCTCTTTCAATCATAACAGCCTGTTTACCCGAAAATGAGAAGTAATAGTTCAAATTTTGATTGTTTAGTTCTATTAACCTTTTGAATAAGGTATTTGCTTTATCAAATTCTTCTTTGCCCTGGTCATTATAAGTTTCATTTTCCAATGCATTTTGCTTCCTTGCTTTACCGGCAGCATAATAAGCTTCGGCAATAAACATTATTTCAGCATCATATGGAACGTTTTCTTCCGGCAACATTTCTACAACTTTATCAAGTACAGCTACGGCAGAGTCAACCTTATTTTCTTCTACAAGTTTGTCGGCCAGGCTGGTAAAGATTCTGCGATACCATAAAGTTATTTTTCTATTGTCTTCGTTAAGATATATTCCCGGCTTATTGAGATCACCCCATTCAAATTTGTTCATTAAATTTTCATAAAGTACTGCTGAGTTAACTCTTCCGTGAATAAAGCCTTCATCAGGAGTATGAATAGGTACTAACCGATACACCATTCCGTCAAGTTGAAAATAATCTTCAAGCCCCATATAAGATTCTCTGCCTGCCGTAACGGCAAAGTAAACCGGACGTTCCCAGTCGTTGACCGACAAAAAATCCATAACCATCAAATAGTTTTTCTGAATACCTGAATCCGGGAATTCCCATTTAACGGCATCTGCAACCAGGTGTGCATCTTCAGGGCGGACTGTTCCGTTTTCAACAACGGTAGCTGAATCAACCGGGATTTTAAATTTATTTGTAGGAACATAATTATCCATACCTCTGACTGTTCTGATCTTTGCACGTTGATCATCATGCGTAACAAATCGAATTATCTCGCTTAGATCATGATAACCCTCAATGTTAGGATTTTCAACAATCATAACGTAATCACGGGTTCCATCCCTGTACTGTTCAGGTTTCATTGAAAAAGGCAATGGTTCGGCATCATAAAACTTTCTGCGTGCCATATAATCAATATACCAGTCGGCATTTAAAAGACTCAGATTAATTATTTTTATATCCGTTCTTACACCTTCTACTTCCTGGGCATACCATAATGGGAATGTATCATTATCACCCATAGTAAACAACACTGCATTGGGTTGGCAGGCTTCAAGATAATTTTTTGCCACGTCAATAACAGTGGTCCTGCCCGACCGATCATGGTTGCTCCAACCTTCTTTAGCCATAATGCCCGGCACAAGCAGTAAGCAGATAATTGTAACTGCTGCTGTCGTTATTTTAAGGTTTACTCTTTTTGATAATGCATCAATAATTGCCAGCGTACCGATACCAATCCAGATAGCGAAAGCAAAAAAGGAGCCGGCATATGAATAATCACGCTCCCTCGGCTGAAATGGTGTTTGGTTAAGATATAGTATGATTGCAATGCCTGTCATAAAGAACAGCAAACCAACAATAAGAGTATCTTTTTTATGCATCTTCCAATGATATAATAATCCAATAAGGCCCAGTATAAGAGGGAACATATAAAATTTATTGTGAGCAGGATTAGAAGTAATGCTTTCAGGTAATTTGTCCTGGTTGCCCAGTCTTGTATTATCGAGGAAAGGTATCCCCGACATCCAGTTTCCTTTGATAGGATTACCCAGGCGATTTTGTACGTCACTTTGCCTGCCGGCAAAATTCCACATAAAGTATCTGAAATACATATGCCCAAGCTGATAGTTGAAAAAGAACCGCAGGTTTTCCGCAAAAGTAGGTTTGTTTATTACATCTGTGGAGCCGTCATGACGTGTCACTCTTACCGGCCTCCCCTGTACATTACCCCACCTCTCGTATCCCATAATATGCAATTGACTTGCATTACTATACATCCTAGGAAATATTGTCATAAAATCGGGATCATAAACAGGCTCCCTTGCGGTGCGGGGATTGGTAATTACATACCGGCCGGCTTCCTCGTCTTTGCTGTATTTAGGCCTCCCGTCTTCCAGGTCTATTACGGGTGCATTATAATATTGACCATATACCAAAGGCCAGTCGCCATATTGTTCACGACCCAGGTATGCTTTCAACTCAACAGCATTAACCGGTGCATTTTCATTTATCGGCGGATTGGCATTGCTCCTGATGACAAGCATCAAAAATGAAGAATAGCCAATTACAATAAAAGCAAAACAAAGAATAACGGTATTCCAGAATA
>PWZB01000192.1 GCA_003567625.1 Bacteroidales bacterium
CACCGGCATAGCGAAGGAACTCGAAACAAAACCTTCAAAGCCGAAACGAAGCGCCAGCGAAGTGAAGGAACTCGCTGAAGAACAGGCAAAGTTAAGAACAAAGCACCGGCATAGCGAAGGAACTCGAAACAAAACCTTCAAAGCCGAAACGAAGCGCCAGCGAAGTGAAGGAACTCGCTGAAGAACAGGCAAAGTTAAGAACAAAGCACCAGCTTAGCGAAGGAACTCGCTGACGAACAGTCTGGACTCAAAGCGAAGCCCCAGCGTAGCAAAGCGTACTGGGGTTTACCCCGTAGCGGAGCGTACTGGGGTTCTTAAATCAATATTTTTGTGGCTATAATTAATTTTAGTCGACCAATAGTGATCAGAAAAACACAAAATATTGGCAATAAAAAGACATCATTTGATATATTGTTTAATTGCCTCAACATATTCTTCAAAAGCATCAATACCTTTTTTCGTGATTTCAACCGATGTGTGCTGGTAATTGTTACGGAATCCTTTTTTTATGGTAATATACCTGGCTTTTTCCAGCTTTTTTAGCTGAACGCTGATGTTGCCCGAAGTAGCTCCGGTTATTTGCTTGATTTCGCTGAAATCGGATTTGCCTTTGGTTACCAGTAACGAAATAATAGCCAGCCTTAACTGTGAATGTAATATTGGATTCAGCTCCTTATACATTTCTCTTGTTATAATTGATTTTTAAAACAATGCCCGGAATCAAAACAAATAATAGAGACACTATACCCATCAATAAAGAATGATTTATCCATTCCAGTGTAAAGCACACAAATCCTGAAATATTGATCAATATTCCGGAAAAAATTATCAGCTTACTTCTTATTGCACGTCCTGTTATCACATATCCGATCCCTAATAACAAAAGTATAAAAGGGATCAGGAAAGTTTTCAAATGATAACCGAATAAAAACCCTAAAATCATTATATTCAAACCCACTATTGTCCATACAACAGAAATAATCGTTGAAATTTGATTTGTTTTGGCTTTTTCTTTTTTGTAATAATAAATCAGGCATACTATCGCACCTAAAGGCAACAAAAAGTAAGGGTAGTAGCTTATGGAGTAATATTCATGTTTTAGCAGAGCAAACTGAGCTAAAGAAGCTAAAGCTACAAGCACTCCCCACATGATATACATTGCTCCGTTTTCTTCAAATTTTGATTTTGCTTCATTGATAACCTGTGAGATGAGTTTAATGCTCTTTTCGGGTGTCATTTCCTGTGTTGTCATAATAATTAGAATTTAGTTAATACTGCTTGCAAATATAAAGTAGTTTATATTATAAACCAAATTTATGTAAAACATTTAACAATCTTTAACAAATTTGCTGTATAAAAAAATAAGTTTTATTTTTGATAAGAAGATAATCTGATTTGAAAAAGATCATTTTTTTAAGACAAAGCAATAAAGTGGATTTTCAGGATACACTTTTATATATTATTGGTCTTATTAATACTAAAAAACATATTCGTAAATGTTATCAAAGCTTTTTACTACAACTGTGCTTATTTCATTAAGTTTAAACAGCTTGACCGCAATTGAGTGGCAAACAAAATCATTTCCTTATACAAACAGTCATTTTACTGATATAGGGGGAATGACTATTCACTACAGGTTGTTTGAGCCATTTAAGGAATCAAACGGCAACATTGTTTTTATACATGGTTTTGCCGCTTCAACATTTTCGTGGCGAAAAAACATGGATTATTTTGCAGAACAAGGCTACCGTGTTGTGGCTGTTGATATGCCCGGTTACGGATTTAGTGAAAAGCAGCGTCCTGTTGATCATTCACACAAATCGCGCTCAACGCTGGTTTGGGAAATCCTTGATTCTATTTCAGATCAACAATGGATACTTGTCGGACATTCGATGGGTGGCGGCACGGTTGGTTATATGGCTGCCATGAATCCGGAGCAGACGGAAAAGCTGGTTATGGTTGACGGCGTTTTTGGTGAATTTCAAAGTTCACCGGGACGTAATATTGTAAGATATCTGCTGCGTTTCCCCCCGCTTTACCATTTGATAGAAGGGATGGGAAAAGCTGTCATGATCAATCATAAACGTTTTGAATCACTTTTAAGTTCGGCTTATGGTATGGATGCTGACAGTCTCGAAGTAACAGGATACCTGCAACCTTTCTATATTGAAGGTTCTTCAGTAGCTGTTTTTGAAACATTTTTCAGCGGATTTGACGAAACTCCACCCGACTTTAAACGAATAACTATGCCGGCATTTTTAATCTGGGGCGAACATGATACATGGGTGCCTGTTGAAACCGGTCATAAATTAAATTCATCATTACGCAACAGTAAAATGGAAATTATACCGCACGCCGGGCATAACCCTATGGAAACCCATCCTGAGCTCTTCAATGAAATTTTACTTGACTTTTTATTAAACTCCCCTGATAACTGATCTCTCGCTAATCTCTTTTTTGTTATTTAGAAAAAATTTTTCAGCAATACGTGACGGGAGTATCACATAACCGTCATGTTAAGAAAATGAAATATATAGAAGATTCTGTTATATGAACCACAAAGTGTTCGGGAGGGTTAAGCTTCCAACTTCAAAAACAGATAACTTTAATAAATAGAGCTATATATGAGATAATACATACGCTAATTTATGAAACTTAGCATTATGTTAGCATCGAAATAAATAAGTTATGTGAAAATGGAAAATAGTATGGAAAAGGGTAATGGAAAAAAGGAAAGTGGAAAGAAAAGCACATAAAAACTTAGAAAGAATTATATAGGAGATCAGCATAAGTATTTGATTTTTGCTGATGAGATTGATGGGTTTATGGAAAAGCACGGATGGAAATTGGTGAGGGGGTGAGAATGAGGGTGTATCAAAAGTTTTAAAATTAAGTCCACACTAAAAAGTCCCAAAATATTGTTTCCCGCAGATTTCGCTGATATACGCAGATCATAGATTCCTGATAATCAATTATATTTATCAGC
>PWZB01000040.1 GCA_003567625.1 Bacteroidales bacterium
AGGATTTCCTGTTTTTCGAGACCGTCTTCAAGTCCGTAGTTGGCTTTAATTTCATCGCGAATGTTCCAGTGTGCCAGCAGGTTCATACCTTCAGGGAAAAAAGTATTCATGTCATCGTCAACCAATTCGCCGGCGTAGATGTTGTATTGTGCAATATACATTCCGGCATTGCTGTTTACTCTTGAGTATTGCTGAATATAGTCGGCCGGCACCCTTGCGGTAAAATAGTCGCCAAGGCGTGCACGGGCCCATTGCATGGGGCTCCATTCACCGCCAAGCTCGTTTTTCTCATCTAGCGTATAATGTGGAAAGTTCAGGGCAATAAGAAATGCGATCTTGTTGTTGAAGAAATCTTCACGTAAATGTGATGCAGGGTTGTATGAACCAAACATCTGGTCTACCGGATGCAACGGCCCTATATCAAGGTGTATTGGAACCCTTAATTCAAGAGCGATGCGGTTCATATAACCGTAAAGGTATTCAAAATTTCTTGAAATGCGGCTGAATACCATTTCAAGCTCATCCTCACAACCAATGAACCGCTCTTTGCAAAAATTAATAAAATCATCGGCAGTACCGTCAGCCGAACGCCATAATGAAGCAGTCTGGGTTACACCTCTTTCAATACGACCGGATAAAACTTCACCATGTTTTTCAACAAGCTCAGATATTACCTCCTGTTGTGTGGCATCGTTTATTGGACTTACTGCCGCAGGATCTTTTTCTGGTAAGCAACTCATAAAAAGAAATGTTGTAATGATTAAATAAAAATACTTTTTCATGATTTCTTGTTTTTATTATTTAGATGAATATATTTTATGATTTAAATATGATAATGATTCAATAATAAACTGATAAAATATTACAAAACAAGTTGACACAGCAAACCTACATATTTTTTATAAAAAACACTAAAATTTATCCAAAAAAATCAGTTGATAAATTTTATTACCGAAACATACATGTTGTTATTGTTTGTCAAATTTATGCTGTAAAGGATTTGGCTTTTGATTAATTAATGTTTTGGAATCAAAAAGTCATTAAAAGTTTGATTAAATCAAAATCAATTTTATAAATTAGCATAAAATTAAGAAATGGTTTTTCCAAAGCAAAAAAAAATAAGTTTCAACTCAATTAACCTGTGTTTAATATCATTATACCAAAAACTAACCACATGAAAAAGAATAACAAAATTCAGCTGGAGCTTGGTGGTAAAGTTTATCCTACCGTAGAGCTTAATAACCAGTTATGGATGGCAGAAAATCTTAACCTTGAGCTTGATGAGGGTTGCTGGGTTTATGAGGAAAATTCTCTTTACGGCGAGTGGTTTGGCAGGCTGTATACCTGGGATGCTGCTATGCAGGCTTGTCCGGATGGGTGGCATTTGCCATCCAACGAAGAGTGGGAGGCAATGATACAATTTTTTGGCGGTGAAAAAGAGGCATATCATAAGCTTCTTGAGAGTGGTGAAAAGTCCTTTAATGCACGTTTTGCCGGATACAGGTCGCATGACGGCATTTTTTTGAGTATTGAAAGGGCAGCTGATTTCTGGACATCAACCGAAGCCGGAAAAGCAAACGCCTGGCTGAGATACCTCCTTTATAAAAAAGAAAGAATTTTCAAGCTTATTGATGATAAAAGATGCGGCTTCTCGGTCAGATATGTAAAAGACTGAGTTTGCCCGTAAATTCAAAAAACAGAACATCTAATACCACATAACAGTATGAAGAACATTATTTTGAGCCTGACAGCTCTTTTGCTTGCTTTTACCATATCCGGACAGGATGTGGCTTTAAACCATGCCGGGCACATCACCCTTCCGGAAGAATCAATGAAAGAGATTTCTTATTTCAAAGAAGAAGATAATAAGATGATCCGTCTTGGTGAGAAAGTTTTTCAGGGCAATGGGATCTATAAGATCAAAAACGGTTATCTAACCCTTGAAGCCTACGAGGCAGCCATTCAGGTTCCGCTCAGGTTTTACGATGAGCAAGGGAATAAACAACACAAAATTCATTTTAACAGGGTGTATAACCCGGTGTTTTCTCCCGATAAAAGCCATATGTTGTTTTTCGATGCACAACATCTTATCGCTATTAATACAATTGACTACACAATAAGAAAATTTCCGGGGTCTGCTGTTTTCTCAATAGATAACCCGGGCAACCCTGTTTTTTATGATGAAGAGAATAAACAGATCATTATGGAAAAATCGAAAGTGCCATTCGAAGATCAGCCGCATAAAATTCTTATTCATCGCGATAATCCACTGATATTTACACGCCACAGCATATTTGCCATTGACGGTGAGAACACAAGGGAAATCCATGAGTTGGAAGGCACTTTCTTCCAGGCACGCACTTATGATGACGAGGCCTATTTTGTCACCAAACAGACAGAGAAAGACCGGTTTATCTTTATTTTGTTCCATCTTCATGATCAGAAATCTGTATCAGCATTGGATACAACGGTGTATGAAAGAAATATCCGCAGCCTTAAACATGAGGCCATCCCTTCTCCCTTGAAGTACGGCGAGAACTATGAACACCCGATCGGTAACAGCTATGGTGCCATTCAGCAATAAGGCGGAGGGCTGCCCTATCTCCATGCCGGTGTGGACTTGCTGGGTGATCCTTATGAGGACGTTTTTGCCGTTGCCGATGGAGTGGTGAAAGCCGTTTTAACCACGAGCGGAGAATATCATTGGCGTATTGCCATCGCCAACGAAGATACCCCGGAAGAAACCGACGGATACCTGTATGCACATTTGATAGAGGGATCAATACCCTTTACTACAGGCGACTCGGTATATGCCGGGGAAGTGGTCGGTGACCTGGTGCCATGGCCGGGGTGGAATTTTACACATATCCATTTTGCCAGAATCACAGACGAGGGAGAGATATGGGATGGAGCATGGTGGACAACCAATAACCCGCATATAGATATATATGAGATTATTGATAATACACCGCCCGTTTTTCGAA
>PWZB01000129.1 GCA_003567625.1 Bacteroidales bacterium
TTTAAATCAACTACAAGATTTGAAATATTTACACCAATGCCAGCCTGTAAGCCAAATATCATGTCGTTATATTCTTCCTTGATATTCTTATCCTCAATATCAAGTCCGGATGATTCGCCAACAATAATGCTGCCAACGGGCCCAATTCCGAGATGCAACAAACCGAGCTTCCTGCCGACCAAAACAGGCAGATCAAGCCGGTTTATTTTTCTTGAATAAGGTACTTCACCTGTAATACTCATATCATTACCAATTGATGTATATAACAACTCTGGCTGAATGAACAGTCCGGGTAAAGAAATACGCGACAATACGCCAATATGAAACCCGGTACTACGATCATCAATGGTTGAAACTGTACGATCGCCAACAGCAATCGTTTCCGGTGTCACATAAGAAAAGTTTATCCCGCCACTAACACCAAACTTGATTTGGCCTTGTGTGGTAACTGCAATAAACAAAAACGCAATTAATATAGTAATTTTTTTCATGGGTTAATAATTTTGATTAATAAAATATTTACCTGTGGTTAAACATCTTTAAGTATTTTAAGTTTTTCCTCAAGGACTTCAAGTTCCTGCTTAGCTTTATCAATTTTATTCTGGAATTCGGATTTCAAAACATCGGCTTTTTCCGAGGAAGCAAAAAATCCTATGTTGTTTTCCCAGAGACTGATATCGTTTTGCAGGTTATTAATTTTATTTATTATAAAAGATCTTTCTTTATTTATTATATTATCTGCATTAGGTGCATTTTTAACATTTTCTATTTTGTTTCTGAAAGCAAGGGTATTTTTAATCTTTTTGCTTATTTTCAGATTTTCAAACTGTTCATCAATAGTTTTTCTAAACTCATTTTGCAGTTTATCTTTTTCTTTTAAAGGCACATGCCCTATATCCATCCACTCGCGCTGAAAATTTTTCAGCACTTCCAGGTTTTCATTTTTATTACCGGTATAATTATAGTTTCTTATTTTTTCAATTAGTTCGCGTTTATTTTTCAAATTTTCTTCTTGTCTTTGGTTGATATTGGAAAAATATGCTGCTTTACGGTCAAAAAAATGATCGCATGCTTTTCTGAACCGTTTCCATACTTTATTGGCATATTTTGCCGGAACGGGTCCGATTTTTTTCCATTCTTTTTGCAATTCGATCAGCCGTTCGGTTGTTTCTCTCCAGTCATCATTATCTTTAAGGGCTTCAGCCTGCATACAAAGGTTAACTTTCTGATTATAGTTTTCGTTTTGCAGTTCTTTATACGATTTAAAGAATTCTTTTTTATTTTTAAAAAAATTATCGAGGGTGGTTCTGAAGCGGTTCCATACTTCGTTGTTAACACTTCTGGGCGCAAAGCCAATAGTTTTCCATACACGGAAAAGTTCGTTTATTTTTTCACTGTTTTCCAGCCATTTTCTTGGTGTATCAGGGTTGAGTTCCACAATAGCTTCCGCTTTTTCGCAAAGCACCAGTTTGGCCGAATAGTTCTTTTCCTGTTCTTCACGTACATTCTTATAAAACTCAGACCTGCGTTTATTAAGTTTATCTGTAGCAGCCTTGAACCTTTCCCATATTTCATCCTTTTTGTCATTACGCACAGGGCCGGTTTCTTTCCAGGCTTCATGAAGTTTCTGTAACTTTTGAAAAGACTTTGTGATTGATGTTTCGAGCAGTAATTCTTCTGCTTTTTCACAAAGCTCTGTTTTAGCTTCAAGATTTTTTTTGAGATCAAGGTCTTTTAGTTCCTTATTGATCTTGACTTTATCAAAAAACTTTTCAACCAGAAAGTGGTAATTATTCCATAGTGTGTTTTTTGCATTTTGCGGTACAGGCCCGATTTTCTTCCATCTTTCCTGCAGTTCACGAAACTTATCATAGGTATTTTTCAACTCTTCATCCGACTCAATTAATCCACGCAATTCTTCAAGAATTCTCTTTTTAACTGCAAGGTTATCATGTTTTTGTTTTTCCAGGTTCTGATCATATAAGGCTTTTTGTTCTTTATATCTTTCAAATGCTTTGTTAAATCTAACTACCAAAGAATCTTCAATATCTTTTTTTGCCGGTTCCGTATCAGACTCCAATTGGTTTTCATAATCCTTCATATCTTCTTCTTTCAACAGTCTCCGGAACGCAGCTTTTATATATCCAATATGCCTGCGTATATGTTCAATATCATCATTTGCCACCAGGGATTCTATAGCTTTAACAAGCTCTTCCTTTGTTAGCCGGGAATAAGTTTCTGTAAGATCTTCTTCTTTAGTTTCATCCGGCTTATCGGCTGGCTTACTTTTTACTTCTTCAGCTTCTGTTAAAGCTTCCGGATCATTTTCTTTCACCTTGCCGGCAACGGATTCTGTTTTTTTATTCTCAACAGTGGATTCTTCAACTTCGTTAATGCTTTTCTCTTTCGGCGTTTTATCATCAACATCCTCTTTTTGCTCTCCTGCAGGCTTCTTTTCTTCTTTAACTTCAGGATCTTTTGGGGCAGTTTGCTGTTCAGTGGCGGTTTTTTTTGTTTTTGTTTTACCTGAAGACGGAGCAGGTACATCATCAGATGTTTCTGAAGATTGTGATGCGCCCTTTTTATCGGAAAGTTCAGTTGCATCTTTTTCCTGTTCCTTGACAGGCTTTTGTTTTTCGATCACTTCTTTTTCTTCAGCTTCTATTGTTTTCTCAGAATCAGTGTTCTCATACCCTTTACGGCTATTATCCGCATCAATTGAAGGGTTAAGCTGGTCATTATTTTCCATCAAATATGTTAAGTTAGAGTTAATTAAAAAATTAATTAATGAAGATATGGCAAAATATTTTTATTATCCTATTAATTCAGCGTTTTCATTATTTTAAATTAATAATAAATATCACTAGTGTCCGATTAAAATTATTAAAAATGTTTGTTTTCCTTTAATAACAGTCATTACAAAAGATATTATAAAAAATTGATTAGAAACTTAAATTAATTATAGCCACTAAGACTCAAA
>PWZB01000059.1 GCA_003567625.1 Bacteroidales bacterium
AGTTATATTTAAAAAGCGATGCCATTTTGTTTCCAATTCCCAGAACAGCTCCCGATTTAAACAATGCAGCGCTTAATATGAACATAGACGCTACCGTAATGGTCGCCGAATTGCTGAAACCTGAAACGCCCTCCTGGGGAGTGACCACGCCGCTGACAATCAAAACTCCCATGATTATCAATGCTACAACGTCCACCGGCAGCTTTTCTGTGGCGAATAGCACAATAGCCGATATCAGGACCAATAAAACAACTATTATATCAAAATCAATAACCATTAAAATTATATTTTGATTTCAATTCTAATAATGTAATGCAAAATAAGTTAAAAAAATAAAGTAATAACAAAAAAAAAAGCTTTTTACTTCCCGGGAGATAGGGATTAAAAATTAATTTGCTTTAAGCGACATGTCAAGGCTTTTAACATGGTGGGTAAGTCTTCCTGCTGATATATAGTCAACACCACATTGAGCTATCTGCCGAATGTTTTCTTCGGTAATTCCGCCGCTGGCTTCGGTTTTATACTTCCCGTCAATCATTTTGACAGCACGTTGCAGGTCGGGTATTGAAAAATTATCGAGCATGATCATATCAACATTTCCGGTTTGCAAAACTTCTTCAAGCTCTGACAGGTTACGGACTTCTATTTCGGTTTTAAGCTCAAGGTCATTCTTTTTTAAATATTCGTTTGCTCTAAGAATGGCATTTTTTATACCACCGGCAAAATCCACGTGGTTGTCCTTTATCATTATCATGTCGTACAGCCCCATTCTGTGGTTATGGCCGCCGCCTGTTTTGACGGCAAGTTTTTCGAGTATTCGCATGTTGGGAGTTGTTTTGCGGGTATCAAGGATTTTGGCGCCGGTGCCTTCCACCATGGCAACGTACATAGCGGTTTTGGTGGCAATACCGCTCATACGTTGCATAAAGTTGAGAACCAGCCGTTCTGATTTCAGAATTGATTGTACATTACCCGAAACGGTAAAAATAATATCTCCTCTTTTAATCCGGTTGCCATCCTTTTTAAATGTTTTTACCTTAAGGTTCGGGTCAACCGCAGAAAATACTTTTTCGGCTATTTCAAGTCCTGCAAGTACGCCATCTTCTTTAACCAGTAAACTTGCACTTCCTTTAATGCTTTTATTTACAACTGCCAACGAAGTATGATCCCCGTCTTGCAGATCTTCTTGCAGTGCATTGGAAATGATCTCATCTATGGTCATATGGCAGGTTTTGGGTATTTTATTGCAGCTCAAATTGTAACTGGTGAATAAAATAGTTGTCTGATACTTTTTTTATCAGAAAATATGTCCTGTATGATTTGTTTTGGGTAGTTTCGTATGTACCGATAACATATAATGAGCCGTCGCGCGAAGAACCCTGGTGATTGATAGTGAATGAGTCAGGTCTGTTGTCGGAAAAGAAGTTACGTATTATGATTTCGGCATGTGTTTTGCTGTAGGTGCCGTCATTACCGGGAACAGCCAGGTCAACATTGCTTCCGAAATGGTGTGCCAAATCACGGGAACTGCCTCGGCGTATGGCTTGTGTAACTTCCTGCGATATGTTGCCATAATTGGCTATCAGCATATTGACCGGAAATATGCCAACAATGAGCACTATAATTACAGGAAAGAGAAATTTTTTCATAATGTCAAAATTTTAATTAAAACGGCTGATAAACTTTCATTTCATAATTATAATTTATTAAATGCAGTCGGGCAGGATTAATATTAATTTTATGATTATGTAATTTAATTGTTAACTGCAAAAACTAAGCCATATTGACAAAAATAAATAAAAAGCGATTATTTAGAAATGATATTTACAACAAATATAAAATCTTATTGTCTTATTATCCGAAATTCTTGAAATATTTTTGTTATTTTTATTTTTTTCAATAAAAAATATGATAGCATAAATGAAGATCACTTTTGCAGTAGTCGGTAAAACAACTGATGATTATCTTAAAAAAGGCGAAAAAATATTTTTTAACAGGCTAAAGTATTATGTGAATATTAATATCACGCAATTGCCCCAGGCAAAAAAACATGGAGGTTTTTCGCCTGCGGGGGCAAAAATCATATGAATCAAAACAAATGATTAGTCTGGCCGGCAGGTTTGATTATATTGTTTTGCTGGATGAAAGAGGGAAACAATACAAATCGGAAGAGTTTGCCGCTGAGTTACAAAAACTGATAAATCGCAGCATAAAAAATCTTTTATTTATAGCCGGCGGTCCTTATGGTTTCAGTGAAGAGATTGTAAATAAAGCTGATTTAATACTTTCACTTTCCCGGATGACATTTTCTCATCAGATGGTACGATTATTTTTTCTTGAGCAGCTTTACAGGGCTTTTACGATAATCAGTGGCGAAGCGTACCATAATAAAAAAGCCCCACCTTAAGGCGGGGCTTTAAAAGTTTCGGCGATGACATACTCTCCCGGGTGTTACCCCAGTACCATCTGCGCTGGCAGGCTTAACTTCTCTGTTCGGAAAGGGAAGAGGTGGACTCTGCCGCTATAATCACCAAAAGATCTTAAGTTTCGTTATATTTGACATATAGCCGGACAGACATACATTAAAGTTTTGTATTCAGAAGAAGTTTACGGGTTATTAGTATTGCTCAGCTTTGCCGTTACCGGCTTTAGACTTGCAACCTATCAACGTCATAGTCTTTAACGACCCTTAAAGGAAGTCTCATCTCAGGGTAAGCTTCGTGCTTAGATGCTTTCAGCACTTATCTCATCCAAACTTAGCTACCCAGCTGTGCTCCTGGCGAAACAACTGGTAGACCAGAGGTTTGTCCGACCCGGTCCTCTCGTACTAGGGTCAGCTCCCTTCAAACTTCCGACGCCCACAACAGATAGGGACCGAACTGTCTCGCGACGTTCTGAACCCAGCTCGCGTGCCACTTTAATGGGCGAACAGCCCAACCCTTGGGACCTTCTCCAGCCCCAGGATGTGACGAGCC
>PWZB01000104.1 GCA_003567625.1 Bacteroidales bacterium
CTTGTTTGTTAATCCTAACCGGTATCCATGCAATACGGTCAGCTTTTCGGCGCTTATAATCCATATGCATCGGCAACTTAATTTCCAATGGTTTAAAATCATAACCCATTAGCTTGAATAAAAAGGGTTTTACTATCACCTCAAAAATTATGAAACTCGAAACCGGGTTGCCGGGCAATCCAAAAATGTATGATGAGTTGGTTTTCCCAAAAACGGTAGGCCTGCCAGGCTTAACAGCAACTTTCTGAAAAAGAATGTCAACACCGCTTTTTTTCATCATCTCAGGTACAAAATCAAATTCACCCATAGATACCCCACCGGTTAATATAACGACATCATTCTCATAAAGTGCCTTACCTATTGCCAGATTAGTTTCATCTTCATCATCAGGAATAATTCCTTCATATATAGAGTCACAAAAACATTTATCAACCTGGGCTATGAGTTGAAAGCTGTTTGAATTACGAATCTGTCCGTTGCCGGGTTTATCGTATGGTTCCACAAGTTCGTCTCCGGTTGATAAGACGGCCACTTTAGGCTTTTTTGCAACCAGGGGCTTTACACATCCAACAGAGGCCATTATTGCAATGTGTTGAGGTTTAATAAGCGTATTTTTCGAGATAACCCTATCACCTATTTCAACATCTTCTCCCTTATATGCAATATTATGATCTGTTTTCTTACCGGTAAAACGTATCATCCCTGAATCATCCTTTTCCGTGTGCTCAACCATTATCACGGTGTCAGCACCTTCTGGTACAGTTGCGCCCGTCATCACCTGCACACACTCCCCCTCACCTATATGTTTTGATGAAACCTCACCAGCAGCAATCGTCTCAAGAACCTTTAATGGCTTGCCCAGGTCTTCACTGCGACAAGCATAGCCATCCATAGCTGCTTTGTCAAAAGGTGGCATATCAATATCAGAAACCACGTCTTCTGACAGAAACCTGTGTAAAGACTGCCTGAAATCAACCCTTTCAGTGCCCAGAAAACGTGCGTTTTCAAAAATTATCTTCTGCGCATCATCAAATGAAATCATTTTATTCAGTTATTAAAAAATCAATTTTTAATTAAATACAAAATTAATGAATCTTTTGGTTAAGGATTATTTTTATGATAACATTTGATTTTTTAAAAATATTTTTAAAAAGCATTCGTATTATGCCGGAAATTTTAAGAAAAACATATAAAATCAATCATCATCAAATAAAGATACGGGTTTTATAATAAGATGATCACGAAAAAAACAAAAAGTTAAGCAGTAACTAAACACATTTTAATCACACGCCCGCGAGTGTATAATTTATACAGAAAAAATAAAGCCCGGCAGAATAATTCATTTATCGGGCTTAGCATTTAAAAGATCAAGTTCTTTATTAATAGCTTGTAAAAAATCAACATTATGCTTTTTATAACAATATAGTGCCCAGTCGTAATGAACACCCCTAACATATACGGGTACGGTTTCAATATCTAATATTATTGCCATAGCAAACCTGTGATTTGCAGCAGGCCTGACTCTCAAAAAGTTACCGTTTCTGTCAATAATTACATTGAGGTCATCAACGGGCTTTTTACTTAGCTTTGGCTTTACTCCTAACTCCTTTTGGCTTAAATACCCATGCTTCTTTATAGAACTATATGTTTTTTCAAGATTTTGATATGTTTTAAACTTCTTTTTTTTATGGCTGTCTTTACATAAAATATACTCATCGCATTCCATTAAAGGTTTTTTGTATTTAAAATATTGAAAAGTAGAACGAAACCACTTATGGTTGTTATAGTAATCAGGTATAATTGGTTTTTTATTCAAATCCCAGTCTCCTCGTTTAACAAATTTATTGCTGAAAAAGATATGTCCTTTTAATGGTTTGCATGAATCATTTGATTCGTGCACATAGTGAGTAATATCATTTAATTTTACGTGTATTTCTCTGTTTATATCCAACCATTGCGAGAAATCATTGATCTTTTGCGGAGGAGTTATATTTAATATTTTATATTTGAAACAGGACCATAAAAACAAAACGTTTGCCTTTAACTTAGATATTATTTTTCTTTTTTTCATAATAACTTCCTTATATTTCTATCATGCTTTCTTTAGAGTAATTCTGATAATATCAAAGTGTTTTAAAAAAACGCTTCTCATTTATTTTTAAACAGCTTTATGTAATTATTTATACAAAGTTAAAGTTTAGTTTATTTTAGAATTAAGATAATGAAGAGAAAACAAAAAGTTACACAGGGATGAAACACTTAATCTCAAAGTTCAATAATCTCATACCTGTTTTCCAGGCAATTAACATACAAGATCTTTTTCAGCAGCAAGTTACCTTTTCCGGTTAGCAGCTTAACAGTTTCAGCAACCTGAAGCGAAGCAATAATGGCAGGTGTGAAAGCAGGATTTCCGAGTTCTTGTTCTTCACCTTTTTCTTTATCGGTATCATATATAAAATCAAGAGTTTGATCTTCGGGAAAAATGGTCGAAACGTACCCGTACCATCCGGCTATGGCACCATAAATAAGTGGAATTTTGAGTTTTTTACAAGCTTTGCCGACCAATTTACGTGACGGGATATTATCAAGCGCATCGCAAACAACATGATGGTTTTTCAGTATCTTTTCTGCATTGTTATCGTCAAGATATTCATTGACAGCTACCAGTTTGATGTCGGGGTTTACCTTATTCATGCGCTCTTTCGCAGCAAGGGCTTTAGAATACCCTATGTTTCCCGTATCAGAAAACAGTTGCCTGTTAAGGTTTGATTCTTCAAAAACATCGCCGTCAATAGCAGTAATATGCCCTATGCCCAGCCGCCCAAGCTCCTCAATGATAAAACCACCCAAACCCCCGCAGCCGACAACAGCCACCTTCTTTTCACGCAGGCTGCGATTCTCCTCCGCAGACAACATCTTTTCGTTTTTTATGTAACGTTGGTTGGTCATAAACTAGAACGCTATTTACCATTATCATAAATTATTGTTATTTGGCTAAAAATTAAAATCAATTTAGCAAATAAACCAAAATGAATATGCTTTACTGCTTTACACACAATCTTTTGTATTTTGTTACTTTATTTCTATTCCATTTCGTTTGATTTCTTCAAGAAATCCTGATTTATCGTTATTCTTGTCTATGAGGATAGGCTCAATTCTATCGTCTACCTGGCGTCTCAGCTTCCACAATAGAGGATTTACTGAGAAATAGTCACCCGAAATATTGCTCACAACAACAGCAACATCAATATCGCTATCTTCTTTACTCGATTTTTTAGCATATGAACCAAACAAATACACATTTTCCAACTTAAAGTATTTTTCTAACAATAATTTATATTGCTTTACTTTATCTATAGCTTCATTTTTATCCATTGTTGTAGTTGTTTGGTATTTTTAATTATCTCTGAACATTTTTCGTATGTCATAATCGGAAAGTTCCCGCCAATATTGAACCTTTTCGTCCATTAGTTTTATGTATTTCAGTTCAAAGATATAAGATTTTTACTAAAATACAGAGTAAAGATTTTTAATAAGTATAAGGATTATCAAAATCAACCACAGGGTCCTGCCCCAATTCTTTCAGTATCTTTTGCCCTTTGTCCTCGTTCAGAACGAAAGCTACGAACTTTTCAGCAAGTTCTTTATTTTGTGTTTTATGCGGGATGGTAAGTCCATAGACCATAGCTTCTCCGTATTCAACAATAGTTTCGCCCGGCCTGGTGCCTAAAGTTTCTACACTTACGCTTCTATACCAGTCATTTAAAGCAAAATTCCCCATACTAAGGCTGTCAGGCAATTGCAAATATTCAAGTCCGTGCTGTACTGCAACACTCTTGTACAGGAAGATATAATCTATATGGTTGCTTTCCAGCAAAGCTATAAGGTCGGTTTCTTTGGGGCGTATATTATCCTTGTCTTTGGCAAGCATACGTTCTGCCAGCCCGGGCTCGCCGCGCATTTTTTCCTCCAGCTTGATTGTAAACACGCTCCTGACACCGCAAGGGTCCTGATCGGGGTTGCTGCGTCCGAATTTAACATCATCTTTCATCAAAATTTCAACCCAGTTATCAACACTTATCCTGTCGGCATATCTTGATTTTTTGGTGTAAACGATGGCCATCTCATTTGTTGCGAAAGGAATATACCAGCTTGCATGATCGGGGATGAGCATGTTTTCAATAACCATATAATCTGCCGACATAAAAACATCAGCGGGAGTTTCAAGATTTGCAACCCTGCGGGCTCCTGCCTTGCTGCCCCAAGCCTCAGAAAGTACTTTCACCCCGGGATTCTCTTTCTCAAAAGCCCGGGATATTTCATGTACAGGTACAGTTAAACTGCCTGCATGAATAACATGCAATGTCTGAAGCTCTGCTCTTTCTTTTCGCTCAGTTTGGCAGGACAGGAATAATAAAAACGAAACTACAAAGCAAATTAGAATCTTTTTCATTACTAAGATTTTTTTGTAAAGTTATTGTTAATATTTATAAGTATAGACCGGCTTTAATGCTAAAAAATTTATTTTTAGCGATTATACAACCCGACTATAATGGGGAACAATATAAATAAAACGTTTAGAAAAACGCACTAAGCATAATCAATGTTTTATCTTGATTAAAGTAAGAGTTTGGTCAAAATTATAGGATTTAAGGGTATAATAAAAAGTCTTATATTTGACTTGACAAAACTTTCTATTTGAACTAATTGCGAAACATATCAATTTTACTTTCAGAAACAGATTAACAAATATGGCAAGAAATAATGCTAACAATAAAGAAGAGCCTATAGAAAAACAACTATGGAAAGCTGCCGACAAACTCAGGAAAAATATTGATGCAGCTGAATACAAACATGTTGTTTTAGGATTGATTTTTCTGAAATATCTCTCTGATGCATTTTCAAAACTATATGAAAAGCTAAAAGCCGGAGAGGGTGAATATGCAGGAGCTGATCCGGAAGACAAAGACGAATACAAGGCAGAAAATGTGTTTTTTGTGCCTGAAAAAGCAAGGTGGAGCAATCTGCTTTCGAAAGCTAAGCAGACAACTATAGGAAAAACGGTTGATGAGGCTATGGATGCTATTGAAAAAGAAAACCCGTCATTAAAGGGAGTTTTGCCTAAGGTTTATGCCCGCCAAAATCTTGACCCTACAAGTTTAGGAGAGCTTATTGACTTGATTGGGAACATTGCATTGGGAGATACAAAAGAACGAAGCGCAGATATTCTTGGCCATGTGTTTGAATATTTCCTCGGTGAATTTGCTCTCGCCGAAGGAAAAAAGGGAGGCCAGTTCTACACTCCCAGAAGCGTAGTAGAGTTACTTGTTGAAATGCTTGAACCATACAAAGGAAGGGTTTTTGACCCTTGCTGTGGCTCAGGAGGAATGTTTGTACAATCTGAAAAATTTGTTCTGAAACATAGCGGAAAAATAAATGACATTTCCATCTATGGACAAGAAAGCAACCAGACAACATGGCGACTGGCAAAAATGAATCTGGCAATCCGTGGTATTGACAGCTCACAAGTAAAGTGGAACAACGAAGGTTCATTTTTGAATGATGCCCACAAAGACTTAAAAGCCGATTATATTATTGCCAATCCACCATTTAATGTGAGTGATTGGAGTGGTGATTTGTTGCGAAAAGACGGGCGTTGGAAATATGGTGTTCCGCCAACATCCAATGCAAACTATGCATGGATACAACATTTTCTTTATCATCTTGCACCAAACGGGCAAGCAGGTTTTGTATTAGCTAAAGGTTCTTTAACCACAAAAACAGGTGGCGAAGGTGAAATACGAAAAGCTTTGGTAGAAGCTAACTTGATTGATTGTATTGTTAACTTACCGCCAAAATTGTTCTTAAATACACAAATTCCCGCTTCACTCTGGTTTATGAGTAGAAGCCGGGAAAATGGCAAATTCAGAGACCGGAGTGGGGAGATACTTTTTATTGATGCCCGCAATTACGGACATTTAATAAATCGCAGAACAAAAGTTCTTTCAGAAGACGATATAAAGGAAATTGCCGAGACATATCATAACTGGCGAAACCCTGATGGAAATTATGAAGATATTAAAGGTTTTTGTAACTCAGCACCTGTTGACCGGGTAAAAGAAATGGATTATGTGCTTACACCCGGGCGATATGTTGGTTTAGCAGAGGAGGAAGATGATTTTGATTTTAAAGAGCGGTTTTCACAACTGAAAAATGAATTTGAGGAGCAGTTGAAGCAGGAAGAGCAACTAAATGAAAGAATAACAGAGAACTTATCAAATATTCAAATACAATAGCTTATGGCTAAACAGAAAAAAAAGTTCAGTGATATTATACCATCAGATATGGTCGATTTAGTCTATACTATTAGAGGGCAACGTGTAATGCTCGACCGTGATATTGCTATGATGTATGAAACGGAAACAAGGACAATAAATCAGCAAGTAAAAAGAAATGCTGAACGGTTTGATGAAAGTGTGCATTACTTCAAACTTAATGAAGAAGAGTTTGCTGAGTTTAGGGAAATCTTGAAATCACAAAATGTGACTTCAAGTTGGGGAGGTGTAAGAAAGCCTCCAAGCGCATTCACTCAAAAAGGAATATATTTGTTAGCAACTGTATTAAGGTCAAAAGCAGCGCACGAAGTAACAAAGCATATTATAAACACATTTACCGAAACTCAAAAGATATTGGATGAGAACAAGCAATTAAAAAAGTATATTACAAACCTTGAGAAAAAAGCTTCTGAGCAAAATAAAATTATCAAAACATTGTACCTGATTTCAAATGAATTAAATAAAAAAACTTGATATCACAATTTGTGATTTCAAGTTGAAATGCTAAGATGAGTGAACTTAAATATGAAAATAGAATTGTAGCTTTTATAGACATTCTGGGTTTTGCAGAAACCATAAATAAAACGGATAAGGATGGAAATGAACAAATCAGCATTCTATCAAAGGCATTTCTCAGGATCCGTGAATTGCTTGGCATTGATGAACCCGATGAAGACGTGGCACCAACAAGGGAGATAACACAATTTTCCGATTCAATTGTTGTTTCTTTTGCTGTTAACGAAGATAAAGAATTCAAATTTCTACTTGAGGAATTACTCCATCTCCAGATCGAGCTATTGAAATATGACATTCTTATTCGAGGTGGCATTTATTATGGTTCTCTTGTACATAATGACAAGCTGTTGTTTGGCCCGGCCCTGGTGAAAGCTTATCGCCTGGAAAATGAGGCAGCCAACAGCCCCAGGATTATATTACCTAAAAGCATTAATGAGTTTGTGGCTGTTAAAAACATCGAAAAACTGATAGCCAACGATGAAGACGACTTTTTCTACCTCGACTATTTTGATTGCTGGAACCTGGAACTGATATTTCCTTCCGATGCAGCCTATGTTGAACATATGATGCGTCTGAAAACAAAAATATCTAAAGGGCTCAAAACCCAAAAACCGGGTATTTACAGCAAATATGGATGGATGAAAAGCAAGTGGAATAAAACAATAAAAAAATACAAGACGGCTAAAGAATTGAAGAAGATGAAACAAAATGAAGCAACAGAACTCTATGAATTTTTTGTTAATGAAAAACCAATTGTAACTTCAATGTAATGGTAATGAATGAGTGGAAGGAAACTAAATTAAACAAACATATTTCCCAAAACTTATCTAAAATCAATTTTAATGAGCAATAAAAACACATACAACTTCACGGTAGGCGAACTCATAAAAATACTTCAACAATACCCCGAAGATATGCCGGTGTTGGTTAGTGGTTACGAAAACGGCTACGAAAACTTTTACCATCCGTTTGTTAAAAAAGTAAAACACCTGCCCGAAAACCCCTATTGGGATGGACAGTTTCAACTTGACGATAATGGAAAAGAAGTGCTGATTTTAGAAAGGGAGGTGAGGGATGACTGAGTGGAGGGAAGCAGCATTACAAGATATTGCTTATGTGAATCCAGCTGAAAGCATCTCTAATGGAACAAAAGCAAAGAAAGTTCCAATGGAATTACTTGAACCCTTTACAAAAAGAGTTTCAGGTTATCAAATTGAGGAATATAAAGGTGGCGTAAAGTTTAAAAACGGAGATACAATTATTGCAAGAATTACACCGAGTCTCGAAAATGGTAAGACGGCTTTCATTGACATTTTAGAAGATGATGAAATTGGATTCGGTTCAACAGAGTTTATAGTTTTAAGGGAAAAAGAAGGACTAAGTGATAAAAATTTCTTGTACTATTTAGCTTTATCACCTGATTTCAGGGAAACAGCCATACTTTCAATGACAGGAAGTTCTGGCAGACAACGGGTTCAGACCGATGTTGTAAAAGAACACTTGTTTAATATTCCTCCCCTTCCCGAACAACGCGCCATCGGCTCTGTCCTTTCCAGTTTAGACGACAAAATAGACCTGCTCTACCGCCAGAACAAAACGTTGGAGCAAATGGCTGAGGCGCTGTTTAGGCAGTGGTTTGTGGTGGGGGCTAGTGAGGATTGGGAAGTTGGTAAATTAGGCGATGTTATAGAATTATTTGATAGTATGCGAATTCCTTTATCTAAAATGCAAAGGGATAAGATGAAAGATGGAAAATTATATCCTTATTACGGAGCTGCTTCAATAATGGATTACGTAAATAATTATTTATTTGATGGTGATTACATTTTAATTGGGGAAGACGGAACGGTAAGAACTGATGAAGGTTATCCGATTCTTCAATATGCAACTGGGAAATTTTGGGTGAATAATCATGCACATATTCTTAAAGCAAAACCACCTTACAATAATTTCTTCATTTGGAATTATCTATCAAAAAAGAAAATAGACGAAATTGTTACTGGAGCTGTACAACACAAAATTAATCAGGGAAATCTTAAATCTTTAGATTTTCCGAAATATCCAATTAAGTTAATTGAGCAATTTAATAATCAAACCAATAATATGTTTGATAAAATCAATAAAAATAAAACCCAAATTCGCACCCTCGAAAAACTGCGGGATACATTATTGCCGAAGTTGATGAATGGGGAAATACGTATAGAGGCGCACGGCCGTGCGTCTCAGAAAAAAGGCCGTGATGACAGATAAATTTAAAAATAAATACCGAATTCAATCACACCGGATGCCAAATTGGGATTATTCGGGCAATGGTATTTATTTTATCACATTGGTTACGCAAAACAGGGATTGCAATTTGGGGAAAATCAATAATGGCAAAATCATATTTTCCGATTTTGGGAAAATCGTTCATGATGAATTATAATCCGCAATTCAAAGAGTACACAAATATAAAACAAAATGTACGTTTTTCACACATTGGCTTAGGTATTAAAAAGTAATTCGGTAACTAAGACTTGAGCCCATACAAGCATTTTCTTGATTATTGATAAAAACCGTGCCATCACTGAGTGCCCGTATATAGCTATTATTAATCCCAAAACCATTAGACATCTCAGAATTAGGTCTATACGGCTCTGGTATTATCCCACTCAAATTATAACTGCCTTGCGATGCAGTAAAAACAATTGTAACTATGCCGAAATTTCCTTTACGTATTAATGACAACCAGACATTGGCGTCTATTCCGGTAAAAATTTGTTCATTAACAATCAAATCATCTGAATCATATTTTTCATTCCAGTAGTTTTTTTCAGCATCACTTACAAACCTGTATTTTGACGACTGCAATGCATCCCTGAAGTTGGGATTATTTTCGTTGTCTTCAGTAATTATAATATATGGTTCGCTTGGTGTGGTAGATGCTATTGTTGCTTTTTTATAAATTGCGATGGGTTTGGTTAGTCCATCATCATACTGTCGCGTTATCTCTTCGGTTTCAAGTTGAAGATACCGATTAAAGTGCTCAGGTAAACCCAAAGCACCTTCAAATTCAGCGACAACGCTATGTTTTTGTCCTAGCTCCTCCCATACAAAAAGCACCAGGCCTGGTGTAATCATCTTATGTCTGTTATCTACTTCATCTATTTTTACCTTACAACCGCTAAGAATGCAGCTGTAATATGGCTTAAAAAACTCTTCGATGGCTTTAAGGGGTTCGGCTTGTAGATCTATCAAGTCGTCTCCAAACCAACGCTTGACTCCAAGTTGTTGTATTTGCCTTTTCATTATTGTGTTGTTATTTTAATTAGTAATAATTTCATATGTTTTGCCAGCTAAACGATATTTATTTACTTCTTTTGTGAGTGTGTTGATACAAACGGAAGCAGGAGCAATAATAACAAAATCTGTTTCTGTTTCTGTCGTGTTTTCTCCATACAAAACAACTGATTGATAGGGGTCTTCTTCTGAAGTAAGAGAGAATAAAACATAGTTTTCTTCACCTTCTACAATCAAATGCATGCTTAACGCTTCCTGGTAATAATGCATTATAATTATATTCTCTCCGAAGACTTTGCTTAAATGGTTTTCTAATATCATTACTTGCGCCGTAACTTTAAGCACATATAACACTTCTTTGAAATGATCAACAAGAAGCCCCATTGATTCGTTTGCTTTTGACGCAAATAAATCAAGGAAATCAAGCCTGACAGGTTGCCTTTTATGAAATGGCAATAGGGTTCGAGCTAATATGTCAAAAGAGATTTTCATATTACATTTCATTTTCAGGCGTTAATAAAACAGAGCTTTGCTCATCATAATTAAAATAACCTGCATGGGTAACATAAAAAACGAGCACCCTTTGATAAACACCTCCTGCCGGTTTGGCTTCAAAATCATTAACTTTGACCGTTACAACACCGCTTACTTTAAGTATTTGCTTTATAAATTGTTGTAAATATATGGTGCCGTTAAAACCCAAAGAAGTTTGATAAGCAGAAATCGCCTTGTTAATATTCTCTTCAAGGTTTACTGGGTTGTGATCCGGGCTATAGTATATTTCAATATCGTATTTAATCATATCCGGCGTAGTGCTTATAATAACAGTTTTGGTACCGGTAAATTTAACAACTGTTATATAATTTGAAAAAGCAAGTTTTTCTTCCGACGATAATTCACTAAGCTCGTCATTGTCTTTTTTTGCAACTTTGATGATAACTTCAGAGTCTTCAGTTTCCAATACGGCTACGGCTGCGATAATTTGTGCTTTAGGATCATTGACAGCATATCCGAGCGAGCCGTCATCTTTTATGATCAAGTTATAGCCATATTGAAACTTTTTGCAAATGTCAGTATACCAGCCGATGGTGCCCGGGCGCAGAAAAGCAAGTTTATCATCAACAATCTTTTTATACGTAGAAACAATTACTTGTATTGCTCTGATGGCGGTTGCCATCACGAATGTCCACAACTTCCATTCTGCTACGTCAGAATCGCTCAAACCGGGATGTTTTGCCTTTGCTTCCTGGTTGAGTTCATCCTGTATATCTTTTATTTTCTCCGGATAATTCATAATTCTAGTATGTTTTTATTAAATGAAATAACTTCCTTATCCTTTAATTCCTGCGCTATTTTAATATTAACCATTGCTGTTTCTATTATGATTTCAGTGCCTTCCATTACCGGGTATGAAAGATCGAGCACATCATTTTCAAAAGGCACGCCTGCTTCAATGGCTGCCGAATAGTCATTTTTAAGATGCGGATTAAGCTCTATCACTTTCACAAACATATCTACGGCGCCATAATGCTGCACGGCAACATCGAACACGGTCTGATTTTTAATAGTATTAATTGTTTTCATAGCCACCTTCAATAATTATTTTTTGATTTTTAAAATATATTGCCTTGATCTTCATCCCAATGCGCTGGCAATGTTTTCTTGCTTCACGCAAGAGCTCTCCGGGCTCATTGTCGAGAAGATAATTTGCAACATCAACCCCAACATCAGGCCTTGATTTAAGCAAGCCCTGCTGTGTAAGCAAAATTGTAAGTTTATGCTGCTCTACACCTTCAACATATCTGATATCGCCAGTGCTGATATCTATATCGCCGTTTTCCTGGTATTTAATATCCATTTTTATGCTCTTGCAATGTTATTTAAACTTAACCATGTTTGACCTTGTCATTTTCTATATTTTCCGTCTGTGTTATTGCTAAAACATCCCCGGCCCATGATGTCGCTGCTGTTTTCAATGCCGCACCGCCATCGTTTGGCACCGGCACCCATGTTGAGAATACATTCTTAATCGCATTAAGGTCATTTTCAATATTATTCAGTTTTTCGACCAGGTCACCAATAACCACCAATCCACCAAGATTGCCGTTGTTAATTATTATTTCATTGCCTTTCAAAACAAGTTTCGTATCCGCAATCTTTACATGTATCTTTTCAAGCTTTTCAGCATTGAGCATGAACAGCCGGTTGCTGTTATCAAATCTAACTATCAATATTTTCGAACCTTCCTCCGGAAACAACACAAACCCCATGTCGTCGCTTACTATGCTGCGAAGTGCCACATTGAGAAACTTCTGCCCGCCTACATCAATCGTACAGGTACATTTCTCCTGGTCAACCTCAAGCACTTTGCCGGTCATTACAGCGTTGTTGTTCTTAAACACACGCTTCATTGATTCATATAGTTCCACATCTTCTCTCATATATTAAGCTTTATTTCCGGTTCTATTTTCCTGCTTGCCCCGCTCATACCAAAACGTGTTTCAACGCCACTGATATAATATTCACCACCCCTGTCGGGAAAATCAGGATCCTCAATTATTGCTTTCATCCCTGGCTTGGCAAATGGCTGTAACAATGTTTGAAAATACCCGGAATAGCCGGTATATCTATACTTGTCAATTTCCGACTCGGCACGCTCTTTCAGTTGCTGCTCATCTTCTATATTATAAAACCACAATGTTCGCACGTCACCGTCTTCATCACCGGCAGATGCCTCTATTACCTCACCATCCTTTGTATAGCTTTTAGCAATTATCTTAATACGCACATCTTCCTTTTCCTGGAACTTAAGCTCATTTCGCCGCGGATTGATGTTAATATGAAAATTATACTTAACATCACCCGCCGAGTAATTATACAACCCTCCTACAAACAGTTTAGCCTGCGGAGTAAAAAAGATCGCAATGTTATAATACTCCTTGATGCTTTGCAAAACCTCAACTGACGATGCATCTTTAAAGCTGAAATTATAATACGTTGTATCAGGCACCTCTCCTTCAATTTCGTATAGTTTACCCTTGTCAGGCATTGCCAGGCACATATCAATAATTTCTTTCAGTGTTATGTCTTCCCTGGTCTCTGATATATTAATCTGTCGCAATATATGCATGGCATCTTCACACTCGATTGTTAGCGGCGTGCCATAAATGATCCTTGTAACATATCCTTCAAACTCAGTTAAGAGATGGCCGTTATAACCGAGTTTTATACTTACAGGATCTCCACGCTTGAATACTTCATGTGTCTTTACGGCTCTTGTTTTCCCGGCATAGTGTAACCTTGCGGACAGGGGCACTCTTAATTTGGCCGTCTGCACAAGCTGGTGAACGCTGTGGTTGATCACCAGGTCATTTACACCTGTAAACTCAGCGTTTCCTATTGTTGTCCGGCAATTTAATGTATAGGCCATAACACTAATCAATAATAATATCAAATACTTCATCGCTAAGAAGTTTTATTTCGTACGGTTGCACATGCTTAGAACGTGCGGGGCGTAAATCAAGATCCGTTACTACCACTTTATCGTAGCCGCCCTCAAATAACAAGTCGGTAATTACCGATTTGATTTCAATAGCTTCATTTTTGTCGCATATTTCTTTGATCATCGCTATCTCATCCTCGGGATATATTCTGTCCTGGCCAAGAGCCAGTCCCTGTATTGTTATCTGATAATCTTCTGTGCTCACAATTTCCTTCACGGCACCTTTTCCTGCAGTCATCGGTGTATCAATAATGACCTTACGTCTTCCGATTCCCAGGCGGCATATAGGCAGATGATGGCCATCGAGCCAAACCGGCATAAAGCTTATCCGGCCGCTTGGTGTGGTAGCATAAAACGGTGTACCTGTGCGCCAGCTATGCAACCTTACAGGCTTTACCCCGGAGCCGCTTAAGCCGGGTATGTCAGTATCCAGCAAGGTTGCCGGGAAAGGCAACCCTTTATACCCAAAAGACAGCTGCCAAAGCATGTTAAGGTCAAACTCCGCTGCCTTGCGGATCTTATACTCAGTTATTGTACCTGAAAAATTAGCCATATTTTTTATCCTGTTATGCCGCGCTTGCAGTTGCATTTGCGCTGTTTATTGATTGCATAAGAGCTTCCACTACCTTACTTTTGAGCTCTTCCATACTTTCACCCGTTGTTTGTGTGTGAATGGTGAAGCTTTCTATCAGGTTGCCCATGTTGATATTCACGTTTGTTGCCCGCCTTCCGCCACCTGTTATGGTGCTGACGCTGCGGCCGAGCTCGGAATCGAGACCCAGAATACCTTTTTTATCTAAAAGAGTGCCGTATTCTTCGTCCAGGTCCTCGGTGTCAAAATCATCATCATCGTCATCATCATCGTCATCATCGCCTTTTAAATATTTTTCTAACGCTTCCCGTTCCGCCATGCCTCTGTCAACTGCTCTTTGTGCTCTATTCAACGCTGCACGTGCTGCTCTTTCAGCTGTTTTTGCTGCTTTTTCAGTCTTATAGCCTAAATAGGTATCAGTATCTTCTTTCTCTCCGCTTTCAATTTTTTCTAATTGTTCTCTTGCCTCCTGTAGTTTTAGCCTAGATTCAAGTAATCCTTCCTCAATCTCTAATATCATCCCCTCAGCAGCCTTAACCCTTGCCTGCTTTAATAAGCTCTCAATATATTTCTCTGAAGCTTCCGTCAACTTCTCAGTTTGTGCCTCTTCAAAAGTCAAATTTTCAAAATGCTCAGGGCTAATCTCAACCAGCCTGTCATAAGCTGTCCTTTTTTGCTCAAGCGATGCATTCTGGTCGTGCACCACGCTCGTGAGCCTTTCAACTTCTACCTTTTGACTTACAACTGCTCGTTGAGCACGATGCCTCACATCCTGCATAGCTTGCTCAGCCGCCGTAGCTTCATCAGTCCTTCGCCTCAAAAGAACATACGCCCCTGCAATAGCACCAATACCCGCAACAATCCACCCGATTGGTGAAGCCAGAAAAGCGGCATTGAACGCCATCTTAGCTGCGGTTGCAAGCTTTATTTGTCCGGTTGCGGCGAGCACTGCAGCCCGGTATATTGTTTTTGCTGCAGCTACTGTTTTGAGTAAAACAGCTTTGGCTGACAATGTTTTCATGTAAAGCACGGTTCGTTTAGTAAGCGCTATCATACCAACTCCAAGCCTTACAGTGCCCTGGTATAATTTAATAAACCCTACCCGCATAGCTTTCATTATCGGTATAAACTGCGTTGCCATTTGTGCAGATTGTGCGAAGGCTGCGGTCATTGGCAACACCCTTTGTGTAACGTTGAACACCGACACTCCGAAATCCTTAAACCTGGCCTGCAGGCGCTTCATTCTCTCGGCATGCGTTCCCATGATAATCTCGGCCTGCTCAACAACTGTGTTGGTACCGGTGATCTTCTCAGTAAACTCATCTGCTCCTTCAGCTCCCTTCACCATGGCTATGGCGCTTGCAAAATGAGCTTCACCAAACAACAGCTGCATCATTGACGTATCATCAACTATCTTATTAAGGGGCTTAAGTCTTTCGGTAAGCGTAAGGCTTGTATCAGCAAGATGGTGAATATCAACACCTGCCTCTTTCAGAGCATCGGCCGTACGTTTTGGCATGAATTCCGCCCTTGATAACCTTCCGAGTACTGCCTGGAGTGCAGTACCTCCTTCGGCGCCCTGGCGACCGGCACGACCTAATATCTGAATATAAGTGAGTGTCTCTTCAAACGAAACCTTAGCGGTTTTGGCAGCCATACCGCTTCTTTCAAGAGCTGCCGTCATGGGCTGTACTTCCTCGCTACCTTCTTTGGCTGCAGCACCCATGGCGTTCATCATCCTTTCCATTTCTGCTGCTGCTGCTATCGGGTCTGACATATCAACCTGGAACTGGTTCATTGCAGTTGTTAAAGCACCGGTTGCAGCAACTGTGTCGCCTCCAAGTACCTTTTCGAGTTGCTTAGCGCTTCTCGACATCTGATCCAATACTTCGGGAGTTTGTGCCAGCTCGGGCCCGAGCTGGCTTAATATCATTTTATAGGCTTCGACACCTTTGGCGGCATCGGTACCAAATTCCTTAGCGGTCTTCCTGGCACTTGCGCCAAGTTTTTGTATTTCTTCATCTGTTAGCCCGGTTATCGCTTTAAGATCTGCAAGGCTGCTTTGAAATTCTACTCCCGGGCGTGTCAGGTTATCAAGGCTGCGGTGTGCTCCCTCAATTACCTGGGCGGCCTGGTTGAAATAAAGAAATTGCTGTCCCAGGTCCCTGAACGATGTCTGCGACTGCATCAGCTTACGATGCATACTGCCAAGTCCGCCGCCAACCCTGTTCATGGTTTGGCTAACCTGGTCACGTAATCTTATGGTAAATTCGTAAGCGTTATCCATTTTTTTCGTATATTGGCCGAAAAACTATGCGCTTATGAAAGGCAAGTTGGTATCGGCTATTGTTTTTATTGCTACTCTTGTTTATATACTTATGTGGGTATGGCCGCCTTTGTGGTGGCAGGTACCCGTTGCAATATTTTTAGCCGGCACCAGTGCAGGTATTGTTAGAGGATGTATGAACGCCAGGCTGTCTGACCTTTTTCAATCTTCCGATAAGAACGACGACAAATCATAGTTCTTTGTAGCAAGCTCCATCTCTCTTATTCGTTCCAGGTGTCCTATTTTAACGCCCAGCTCTTCATCGGTCAGTTTCTCTGGCTCATCACATATCCTGTAATATCTCAACATTGCATGCAGGAAGCCGAAATAATCCCTGCCGGCATTTTCCCTGGCGCCGGCTACAGCTTTTTTATGTAGCTCTCCTGTATTTTGACAAGCTCCGTAAGCTTGCTTGATGCAGCAAGAAAGAGCTCATCGTCTTTTTTTATCTCCTCATCACCTCCAAGCCAGCATGATTCCAGGATCGCCTCGTTCCATTTATAGGGATCTTCGCCCCCCGTAATTGATGCAAATGAAAGTTCCTTCCTGCCCGGCTTTTTCAGATAACACACCTTTCCGGCAGTGCCAATTTCAAAGATCTCGCCGTGCTTTTGCTTCCACTTTGCTATCTGTTCGGCTGTAGCTTGCCCGCTTGCAGCAGGCTTTTTTTTATCCTTTGTCATAATATAATTAATTAACCGCTATATTCAACTCCGAGTGCAATAAACGGAAGTGCTATTTCCATAAACTTATCGTTTTGCCTCAGATTTTTAGACACTTCCGAGATTGAAGCAAACTTCACCACGTCAACAACGACAGGGCCGCCGCCTTTAGGCACATAAGCGACCACTATATCAAACTCGAAGTCTGTTATGTCATCGTATCCGTTCTGTCGTGCAAAACGTATCATAGCTTCAAGCTCGCTCTGCATAAGCGTGAGTGTGCCGTCATAAGACTTATTGCCGTACTGAATGCCCATGGGCTTGTCACCTGCACCGTAAACAGCTTCTTTCTCCCGTGCCGGCTTATACTCAATGCCTCGTATGCCTAAAAACTTACGACCAAGAGCTACTACCTCTAAATTTGACCAGCTGTATTCTTTTGAATTAAACATTGTCTTTTGTTTTACTTAGTTATTAAAGTTTTATTGCTATTGCTCCAAAGCCGGGTTTTTAAAACCGAGCTTAACTACGATCTTCTTGAGTGTTCCCATCGGTGTGATCTCGCAGACAACTGCCAGTTCACCGGTAGAAAGGACATTCTGCCCGGGGTCAACATAAGCTTCGAAATTGCTTATTTCATTTGACATAAGCAAGTCAACCGCATTTTCGATCCGCTTTTCAAAGTACTTACATGTAGACGCGGGCAAATTGCCATCTTCATCAACCTCAACATTATCAAGAAGCTCGTCAACATAAGTAACGTAGGTAATAGTGATTGCTTTGTCGATCGTCCGTCCAAGCGACAGGCTGTTATAGTCGTCGGTTAGCGGTGCGGCTACGGGGTCATCGTTGAAATAGAACCCGTTTTTGCCATGATAGGCACGTGGAAAGATAAATCCTTTCGTATGAAGTGCTCCCCACATGCTTTCGCAATCTTGTGCTTTACTGCCATCTGTCATCCATGCACTAACAGCTATGGCACCGTCTTTCACGCGGCCCAAGTTGCGATGTACAGCGATATCTGCCATCCTTCCTATTGTAAGTCCAATGGCAGCAAGCCCATCTTCATTATCAGCCCACATTACTATACCCACACGGTTGTAGCTTGATTCGCGCAGATTAATAAGGTTACCGGTTTCGCCGTCCCATGCGAAGGCAGGCAATATAGCCCTTGCAGGCTTATAATCGTCCGCATAATCATCAAGAAGCGATTGAAGGTTTGCCATAGCAGCTTCTACGTCTGCATCAATCCCATTCGTAATTGTAGGTGAATACATTTCGTCCGGCTTACGATTAATGCCCAGCACCCTTATCTTGCCACCGGCTGCATCAAGCAGCTTTTTTACGATATTGCCGGCTTCGGTTTTATCGCAAACGGTTTCGAGGGTTGTGGTGTCTGAATATAGTATAATCCATAATTCAGCACCATCGCCGGCTTTGTCGTAAAATGCTTTTATACATTTATCAGCCAGCGGGTTATTTTCGGCTGTGATTTTAAGCGTTTCAAGATCACGTACACTGAATATCTGCTTAGGCTCATTAAGTCCAATGCCGTCAGTGGCTGAACCGCTTAGCACCAGCCCGGCGATGCCGTCCTGCGTGGGTGTAACCCCGCCCAGCCCGCCTTCGCCTAATTGTATATCAACCTTTGGTAATCCCATGATCAATGTCTTTTAATGATTTTTAATTCGCCCTTTTTTAGAGTTCTTTGATGATTTTGCGCCAAGCTTTTTTCACGAAATACCTGCCCGTCCGATGTGCGGTAAAACACATCACATTTGGGGTAGGCTTTAAAATAGGGTTCTATGCGCTTGTCAGCTTCAGGAGCCTTAGGCTCTTCCTTTTTGGTTTCATCGGCACCGGTAGCAGAAGTGTTTTTCAACTCTTCTGCTTTTTTATCCTGGTTGCCTTGTTTTTGTTTGTTCTTTGACATTTTACTTTAATTTTAAAATTATTATTGCAACAATTATTAATATAATTAATGGCAGCGCAACACCGGCAGCATTTGCCCATCCACGCCACAACTGTTCTCTCCTGCTTAAAGGTGGTGGTTTAAACACTTTTTGCGAAACTTCAACCCTCACCGTATCTGTTATGGTAACACTATCACAATCAGCTCTTATTTCAAGCGCATCTTCATAGGCGCTTTTCCAGTAGCTTATTTTTGCCCGGCTTTCTGGATCTTCGATAACAACCGTATCGCCCGGGACCATAAACGGAATTGTATCAAGCATTATCCTGGTAACTATACTGTCGCGTGGCACTGTTACACTATACTCAACATCAACCGTATCAATAACAGTGTCGCCGTATTTTTGAATACAACGCTCGTAAGTAGTACAGCTGCTGATTATCATTACGAGAATGAACGATATTATAAATGCTGTTTTCATAATTCCCTGTATTCTTCACGTGCATCAAAACACGGGCACGCTTTTGCCACACCCGGAAAATCTCTGTGCCCTTGTACTTTTGCCAACGGGTATTTTGCCTGCAGCTCAATTATCAAAGACTTCAGGCTTGTTTTTTGCGCAACAGTCCTGTTGTCAATTGCATTTCCTTGCGTATCAATTCCGCCAATGTAAGCAACATGTACGCTGTGGTGGTTTTCGCCACGCACCCCATTGGCAATCTTATCATCAGGCTGCAGCTGAGTTATTCTACCATCCGGCTCAACTATATAATTATACCCGGGATTACGCCAACCAAGCGTGTTTTGCCAATAGTTTTTTATTGACTCAACAGTAGCTGTCTGCGATGTTGCAGTACAGTGAGCTACTATGTAATTAATTTGCCTCATTACTTTTCCTGGTGTTTTGAAATACAATCCAATTCCTTTTTAAGCTTACTGTTATCCCGCTTGAGCGTCGAAACTTCTCTCATTAGTTTATCAACTTCTTTTCGTAGTTTCAAATTTTCCTCACGTAGTTCCTTCATTTCACCACTTATCGCCGTGTATTGTTTGTTAAAATCCAATGCAGTCCTTTGCCACATCTCAATGATATTTTGCATGTTCTTAATTACTAGGCTGTCGGCTTCCGCCTTCTTTCTCCGCCTGCCGTAAAACCAACCTGCAAAGCCTGTTGCTAACGCAGCAAGCGCCGGTATGATAACTTTGTATACAATTGGTTCTATCATTGAGCTTTTTGAGAAATATTGCAGAGACACCTAAGCGTCCCTGCAATATTTTAATTAAAAAATGAACGTGCTACCTGCAGCTATTGAATACTGGTTATTTTACCCACTAATATCGTATTTGCTTACAATCGCCCCAATGGCTTCCTGCTTCTTAGGCAATGCTATAAAGTAATGCCTGAAATTAATTAGATTTTCCTGGGTCAATGGGTTATCCTTTGCCGCACTCATATATGTTTTTGTACTACCTGTACACTTAAACATTCGTGGTGCATAAAAAGCCACACTTGCCTGGAAATCCTTAGTGCCCGGAACGCTGCCAAACGCTTTCTTTTCTTCCGTATCGCCGTCATAAAGCGGGTTTTCAGAATATGGGTAAACTTCAAAACTATACATGTTGGCTATTTTGCCGCTTGTATAGTTATAATACTGATCCCTGAACTTCTGATCTACTTCGAGCAGGTCATTAACGTGATCCGAGCACAGGATCAGTATGCGGTTTTTTTCAGGCACCTTCAGGTCATCGAAATGTTTTTTCATCTTAATTATATCCTTACGTGTTATTGCCTTCCGGTCAACATCAGCTAGCTTTTCTCCTGTTGTGACTACAATTGGTGTGGCTGCAGTATGGGATTGAGGGCCGAATGCATGAACAGCTTTATCGTGCTTAGTTTCTGTAATTACAGCCTTATGCCTCTCAATAACACTTGCCATCTTATCATGTGAGATTGCAAACAGCTCATCGTCGGTTATCTTGGTTGCCTTGGTTTGAAATTTGTCAAGACTTATAGATATATCAGCATCTGCCAGGTCTTGTACATCAATCGGATAGGTTGTGTTGTTTACCAACACTTCCGGGTCAGCCCCGACATCAACAAGGTGAATAACGTCGTATTGTGCGTACTGGCTAAAATCAGGTATTTTGGCAAGAAATGTAGCAGCATCATCATGACGAAAGGCTTTCACCATTTCGCCTGTCCAAACTTCCGGAAATAGTCCTGTCTTAATACCATCGCTTTGTGGTATGAATGATAAGCCGGCTCCGGCAGCCGCACCCAGCGGTCCTGCTATCATAAGCCCGACCAGTATATTCATCATTAGAATTACGAATTTCATCGGTTTCATTGTCTCTGTGTTTTTAATTGGTTTATGAATAAATTACTTTTATTTCAAATTCGGTTCGAAGCCGTAATGCTGGTTAAACAACAGCTTGTAGGTTTCTACGTCGTCGCTCTTGAGCTGCTCGAGCTCCGCTTCGGTATAGTCTTCCCACTTCTCTTTTTTTGTCACAGCACCACCACCTTTTGAACCTGCGCCCTTATCAATAAGTTCTGTTGGCTTAACGGCAGGTTCTATGCCGCCGAGTGTTTCGTTAAGCATGTCCAGTCCGACCTTGTCGCCAAGGCTGACGTAATGCTCTTTTTGCTTTTCGGTGATGCGCTTCTCACGTATCGCCGTTTCAACAGCATTTGTGATAGCTTTCAACCGAATTTCAGACTCTGATGTCTGGAGAGTTTCGATCTTTGTATTGAGAGCTCCAATAGCCTCAAGGATTGTTTTTTCGTTGGCATCTTCTGCCAGGCCGAGTTTTAATGCAATGTTTTTCATTGTTTGTTTTTCTTTTGTTTTAATTTCAGGTAAAAAAGAAAGATCGGTATCATCGGTCAGGGTCACATACTTTCCGGTTTCACGGTTTTTGATCGCCATGGCGTCGTCATTGGCTCCTATGTCACTAACGCTTACTTCATCAAGCCGCCACTTGGTTAATGTGGCATATTTTTGCCCCGGCATCAGGTGTTTGCTGTCTTCTGAAAATTCAATGGGTGTAAGTCCCGGGCTCACCATTTTATATATTCCCTTATCCCACTTATCTGCTACTTTCTTGGCAAATGGATCCTCGGTGTCGAATTCAAGCTCGCCCATTACTTTCCCGTCTTCTTTCCTTACGTTATTAACCTTGCCAATGGGCATGATCTCATCTTCAGTGCCGCGCCACGGTCTCATATGCATCCACAACAGTATTGGATTCTTTTTGTATTGTGAAAGATCGGCACCTTCGGTCAGCACCCTGAACCCTTTCCGGTTTAACCGTTCACTGCTTATTACGACAGTTCTGTTTTTCACTTTCTTTTGATTTTGATTTTAATCATGCAACTGCAAAAGAAACACAGCCTGATACTATTTGCAAATTTTATTGTCATACTGACAATAAAACTTGTCAGTATGACAATAATGTTTCCTTTTTGCCTTTCGATTATTTTCTTTTGTAAAAAATAATATGAGAGATGACATCAGAGATTAAGAAGAAAAAACGGGTAAGGGATGAAAGTAAATACGAACATGCCTGGCTTTTGTTTTCACAAAAAGTAAGCCGGCAGGAAATTGCCCGCAGGGTAGGTATTGCCGAAAGAACACTTACACGTTGGATTACAAATGACGACTGGCACTCAAGACGTGCTGCAGCAAACATAACTCGTGATGAGCTGATCAATAAAACCCTTAAGCTTATTGACGGGCTTTTGGAAAAGAGCCTTGAGGATGACAGTGCTGACAGCAGCGGACTGGCTGACAAGCTTAGCAAGCTTGCCGGGGCAATAAAAAACCTTGACAAGCAAGCCAACGTGGTTGATATCATCCAGGTCTTTATGACTTTCAATCGCTGGCTCATGAGCCGGCAGGCTATTGATGCCACGCTTACTGACGATCTGATCAAAACAATCAACAGGTATCAGGATACATTTATCAATGAACGTTTAGCACATCAAAAAGAATGAATTTATCGCAGGCACAACAGGCAATAAAGCGGTGGCATGAACACTTCAAAAAAATACAAAGCCACACCACGCTAACCCTTTTTGAAACACCGGACGAAAAGCAGGTGCGTATAAAAAAGGCCAAGAAGGATTTTGCCTGGTTTGTCAGCTATTATTTTCCGCACTATGCCGAATATGCCACGCCAAACTTTCATGTCAGCCTGGCAAACTATATTAAAAAACACCCCGAATCGCAAACAATAGTAAGATGGGGGCGGGGGCTCGGCAAATCGGTTGTATGCGATATATTCATCCCGATATGGCTCTGGATCAATGGAGAGCCGGTATATGAATTGCTGATCGGTAACAACCTTGATAAGGCAAAAATACTGCTGGGTGATGTCCAGCTGGAATTCGAAGCAAACGAAAGGCTTATACATGACTATGGCAGGCAAGTGGTTGGTGGTAACTGGACTGACGGCTACTTTGTTTGCAAGGATAAGTTTATCGGTAAAGCAATCGGAATGGGGCAGGATGTAAGAGGTTTGCGGAGTGGTGCACAGCGTCCCAATTATATTGTTGCTGACGATCTGGAAGATAAAGATACGGTAAAAAACCCCAAGCGGCAAAATGAAGCCGTTCAGTGGATAGAAAGGGCTGTAATACCCTGTATGGACGGGCCAATACAAAGATATGTACACCCGAACAATAATTTCGCTCCGCGTACAATACAGGAAGAGTTATGGCAAAAACATCCCGACTGGAAAATGCACCGTGTAGATGCATGCCCGGACCCTGACCGCAAACCCGTATGGTATCAGAAGTACACACAAAATTATTACAAGAAACGGGAAGAGGCTATCGGCACTATAGCGCTCGATGCTGAATACAATAACAGTCCCTTTATCGAAGGCAGTGTATTTACGGCAGACATGATCCAGTGGGCTAAGCCTCCAAGGTGGGATCATTTTCAGATGCTTATCGGTATGTGGGACCCGGCTTATTCCGGGAAAAATGATTATAACGCTGTAAGGATATGGGGGTTGTATAAACACAACTTCTGGCTTATGAAAAGCTTTGTCAGGCTGTGTAAAATGAGAGACGCGCTTTGGTGGATGTACAACATCAATGCTGAAATGCCGCAAGGTGCATACATACACTGGAAGGTTGAAAGCCAATTCTGGAATGATCCTCTGCGGGAAGCTATTGCACAGGTAGAGGTAAAATGGCAAAAGATGCCTCATCCGCCTGTCAACATCTCAATTATACCAAGCTCGAAGGTTAAAAAGATTGACAGGCTGTTGAGCATGCATCCATATTATCAGAACAGGCGAATTTATTGGAATATAAACGAAAAAGCCAATAACGACACACAGGCAGGAATGGCTCAGCTGCTTGGAATAGAACCGGGATACCGGACACCCGACGATGCTCCCGATGCTGACGAGCAGGCTATAAGCCAGCTGGTGAAAGCAGACAAACAAATGGCGTTCGACCCTGTGATTGGTAAAAGAGAAACAACGCATTCATGGTAAAAGAAAGAAAAGATTACGGGATTATTTATAAGGGTTTTGTTTGGTTAAAAACTCGGTGGCGTCGATGGCAAAAAAAACGGCAAGGAAAGAAAATTGAAAAACTGATTAAAGAGGCAGAAAGATTAAAAGAGCTAACCGGCTATAAATATTTAGTACTGCTATTTATGGGCAGGTATAGGGTGTTGCCGAAACAAATGATCAAGACATGGTGGAAAGCCGGTATGTTCAAGCAAGGAGTAACATTGAGCATGATTGAAAAAAAAGCGATATATGTAACCAAACCGAAAACAACAAAAAAGGAAAACAATGGCATACTTAACAAAAGAAGAGCTGACAACACATCTGCGAAGCGAATCAATTGCGTCAATAACACGCAATGACAACGCGTTGGCACAAAGCGCAATAGATGGTGCAATAACCGAAGCAAAGGGTTACCTTTCACGCTTCGACACTGATGCTATATTCAGCGCAAAAGGCAGCGACCGCAATGAGCTGCTTTTAATCTTTGTGAAAGATATTGCTGCCTGGCACCTGGTGAATATCGTTAACCCTAATATCGAGATGAAGCTTCGCCAGGACAGGTACGAAAGAGCTATAAGCTGGCTAAAAGATGTACAAAAGGGGATTGTAGAACCGGATTTGCCAAAGCCGGAAGATGTTGATACAAGCCTTACAAAATATGGAAGTATAGAAAAAAATGAATATGACTGGTGAGCAGTAAAAACAAACAACAATGACACAGACACAGATATTGGACAAATACGGAATGCCTCTTAATGCCGTGACAATGGCAGACAAGGAGTATACAGACAAGCTGAAAAAAATTGTAATTGACCTGGCAGTTCAAACGAGAAACCTTACAAAGAAGGATATAAGGTCATGGCGCCAGGCATGGCAGATGGCAATTGATCATGAAAACCCGCGCCGGCGGGAGCTTTATAATGTTTACACGGATACCGACATAGACGGTCATCTTACCGGCACAATATCGCAGATCAACAACTCTATAAAACAACGTACATTCAAGATCATAGATAAGAAAAACAAAAAAGAAAAAGAAGATTTGACCGAGCTTCTTGAAGCCGAATGGTTTAAAGATTTCTTGAATTTTGCACTTGAGTCACGTTACTGGGGACATTCGTTGATCCAGCTTGGAGACGCGGTAACTGTGGACGGGAAGCGTAAACTTACGAACGTTGAACTTGTGCCACGTGTTCATGTAATACCTGAATATGGTGTAATTTTGCGTGAACCCGGCGATGAAATTGACAGCGGTATTAACTACAGGGAAGGCAGGCTCACGCAGTGGATTGTCGAAGCGGGCAATCCCTATAACCTCGGGCTATACCTGAAAACATCACCACATGCTATTTCAAAGAAAAACATGGCTGCATTCTGGGATACGTTCGGGGAGCTGTTCGGCATTCCAATAAGAACCGCAAAAACCAGTAACACAAACCCTTCAGAACGCTCTAAGCTAGAAAAGATGCTGCGCGATATGGGTGCAGCGGCATGGGGCTTGTTCTCTGAAGGTACAGAGATAGATATACGAGAAACCAATACCCGCGATTCTTACCAGGTATTTGATCAACGGATACTGAGGGCAAACTCGGAAATGTCGAAAATTGTACTTACAGAAACTATGACCACCGACGACGGATCTTCGTACAGCCAGAGCAAAATACATGAGAACATGTTTAAGCAAGCTGTTGGAGCCGAGGCGGACAGGATCAAGGATATTGTCAATAACCAGCTGCTGCCAAAACTGGCTAATCTTGGATTCCCTTTTACACCAAATGATGTCTTCGAGTGGGATTATACCTATGAATATACACCCGAGCAACGAACACAGCTCGAACGCACCCTCCTTGATTATTTTGAAATAGACCCGGAGTACTTCATCGACAGGTACAACATACCTATAACCGGCGTAAAAGAAAGATACGGACTGTCTTTGAGTAAAGACCGGGTAAAAGAGCTGCTTGAAAAAAAAAGCACCGACCCGGATTTTTTCGTATAGGGGCAGCCCGCAGCTGCCCTGTGCACGATGCAACGGAGAATGATTATTTCAAATACCAGTCCCTGTTCAATGCTCTTTCGGATTTCCCAACACATACCCTTGCATCGCCCCGCAACCGTGAAGTGGTCAATAAGATCATTGAAAGCTCATCGAAAGGCAATTTCAAGAATACATTTTCGGAAACTACCAGAGTATATACCGAAAACTACCACGACGCGATAAGCTCCGTGTGGGAAGATCCTGCGCCCGGCTCTGATAACTATAAACACCAGGCAGCTTTTAAACACAACGCTGCCAATGTAGGCGCCTATAAGGCTCACAGGATTTCAGATGAGCTGATAAAGGCTGAAAGCAAAGAAGACAGGCAGAAGCTTGTAAAAAGATACAATCAATACCAGGCTGTTGAATATAATGCCATGACGGCACGCTGCCGCACAGCAAGGCAGATGCTTGGATTTGAAGATACAAAAGACCTGTATCCTAACCTGGAATGGATCAGGAGCCGATCGGCGAATCCCCGTGAAGCTCACCTGAGATTAGTCGGCCTGGTGTTGCCAATTAACCATGAGTTCTGGCAGGATAACCAGCCCGGCAACCTGTATGGCTGCAAATGCGACTGGCATCAGACAGATGCAGCGCCTGCACAGCGTACGCCAAAAAGTGTGCCGCCTAGCCCGGGACTGGACGGCAACCCGCTTAATACCGGCAAGCTCATTACACGTAAACATAGCTATTTTAAAAAGGCAGTTAAAAAGGATGTTAACCATGCCATACATGATTTGCCGGATGATGCTAAATGGCTTGAGTTTGAATTGCAGGGCAAACCGGTGAAGGCGCATATGCTTCACGATTCAGGCGAACTTAAAAAGAATATGCAGATAACTAATGATTTGGTTAATTCATCTAACAAGATAAAATCAGTTGAACTACTGCCAGAAGTACATAAAGATGACTTTGACATAAAGAAAAGCTATTATCCAAAGTCTTTTAAGTTTAAAGACAAAAATAAAAACCCTGACGCAACAATAACTTTAACAAATAACAGGAAATGGGTAGCTGATTTTAAAGAAATAGGCTCTCACTTAGGGGCAAATTTAGGTGTTGCCTCTAAGCAGGCTGATTATGCAATAATAAAACTCAAAAAAGGATATGAGCCAAGCGATAAAATGATTAAAGATAACGTAACAAGCAAAGTTAAATCAGGTGAAATAAAAGGAGCAATCGTGTTTAATGATAAAAGTGAAGTAAAATATGCTCATCCTGCTCATATAATCACAACAGCCAAATAACACCGAAATGTTATTTGGCTATCATTAGCACCAACTCGCAAGTCAGTACTTAGTTTTTACAAACTCAATTACAAATATAATAATAATTTTTCAATTGTCAAGAAAAATCGAATAAAAATGGCTTACGATTTCAAAATATTGGTTCAAAAGTTCCGGAAGCTTTCGCGTGAAGCCCCGCAGTTTATGGACAATGTGGCGCCACGAGCAATAGGTACGGTATCGGCAAGATATTTTAAGCAGGCATTTCAGCGTGAGGCATGGGACGGTAAGAAGTGGCCGGAAGTGAACCGGCGCAAAAACACCTATGTGCGTAAAAAAGACGGCAAGGTTATGAAAAACTATGCCAAGGGCGCTGCAAGGATACGCCCGATACTTACAGGGCCCACCGGCGACCTTGGCAGAAGCCCCCAGTTTGAGCCGGGCAAGTCAAATAAGGACAGGGTGGTGGTATCTGCTAAATCGTACGGCGAGTTTCATAATAAAGGTAAAGGCAACCTGCCCAAACGGCAGTTTATGGGAGTAACAAACGAACTCAGCCAGCTTATTGCTGAAGAGCTAAATAAACAATTTCATCAATTTTTTAACAGGTAATAACAATGAAAGTTCACCAAATCAAAATTATCAAAAAATGGAATCAATCTATCAAAAAACATCAAAACGCCTGGACGAAAAGGTCGGTGATCTGAAATGGATTGACCTGGACAGCGGGCAGCTCGACTACCGGGAATACCGTGCATCAATTGATTTCCCGGCAACGCTTATTGATATAGCTTACCCAAGCTGCGATGATATGGGGCACTCGGGCAGGCAGGATTGCAATGTAACCGTTACGATACGCCTTGTATCTATGGTATTTGACGAAACCAACATTGCGGCGCCCGAAGACGTAAGAGAAAAAGGCCTGGGGCAATTCAGGCTTATTGATCAGATACAGAAAGCACTGCAGCTGTGGCAGCCGGATGATGATAACATGGATGTTTTCAGGCGCAGAAGCATTACGAAAGAAAAACGTGAAGACGGACTGACCGTGCATCGCATAGTGTACAGTACAAGCTATTACGATGACAACAGCGCAGCTGAAGAGCTGACCAAGATCGAGCCTGACATAAACATACAAACAAAATAATGTAACAGTTTATACCTGCTTAACATTATCCAGCTCACGCAGTGCAGCCTTGGCATTGAACGATAGGTAACGGTAATAAGTAGTGAGTGAAATGAAATAGACAGGAGCAATATGATTCTCATAAACCCACTTTTGCGTGACACCGCGGCGTGTATGCTCAAGGGTTATGTTCTGGATCCTGATGATCAGACGTAGCTTATTTGGGTTCTGATAGCTCACCGTATAGGGAATTATATACAAAAATACTGACTCCGCCTTTAATAAGGAAAATAAGTTATAAACAAAAACCCCGGGTTGATTGCCCGGGGTTTGTTTCATCACAGCTCGCTAAGGAACTGCCTCAGGTTAGTGTAGTGCCTTGTATGGCATCCTGGAACATCATGTCGAGAGTTTCGGCGAAATGCTCCGGGCTGTCTGCCGTGAGCAAATGTTTTTTTGTTTTTTTTAATCAAACTCAACGAACTGTTCGTAAACCCTCATGTTTTTAGTAACCTGGATATAAAAATCAATAATTTCCTGGGTCATGTCCGGGTTTGTTGCGTATACTTTGCCTTCAACTCCATACCTTAATAGATTTATGGAATCAAGTTTATTGCTCTCCACTAAACTTATTATACTATCCTGTTGAGCATATATTTGTTCAAGATTTTTTCGGTGCTCTTTCATCTTCTCGTATAAGCTTTTTATTCTGCTCCTAAATATGTCTGACTTCTTTCCATCTAATTCATACAATTCCCCATACACCATTGCCTGTTCGTATTTTATCTTACTTAGCTTTTGCTGTCTCTCCCCTTCTGTTTCTAACAAATGATAAGTTACTAAAGCTTCGCCAAGCTTTGTAATAGTATCTATTGACACTATTTCAATTTTATCAACAGATATTCCTTCAGGAATATCATGTTCGATATACGTCTTAATAGTATTATAAATATCCTGTTCAAGCTTTTCTTCCTGGCTTTGGCAAGAAAATAATGTGATTGTAAGAATGATAGCCAGGAGTTTTTGAATTTTTTTTGTGTTCATAATAAAAATATTTGATTAATAAATTATTAAATTAAGGTTTAAAGTTATAGTTTTTTTCCAAGTATTTTTTTTACAACCACAACAAAAAAAGCAACAATTATAGCAATGAGTGCCATAATTACCGTAAAAAAGCTGATTATAAGAGGTGAAACAATTATAAGCCAGTGCCATTCAATTATGCCTAACACCTTAAGGGTTATTAATATTAACCCCGTTATTGTAAGCAGCTGTGGCACTGTTATTTTTTCCTTTGTTTTCATACAGTCTTTAATATTTCATTCTTAATCTTATAGTCAACGCTTGCTTCCAGTCCTTCCAGGTCAAGCCCGTCATCCGGTATATTATTGAGCATGTTTATCATACATCTTGCGTTTATGGCGTTGAGTGTTATGGAATAGCTCTTGCGGCGCTCGGTGAGCTTGCGTGCAAATTCGATGCGCTTGTTTATTACAAATTCCATTATAGCCCTGCCTGTGATGGTTTTGTAATCGGGCCTGCACCTGCCCATCATCTCGTAAAGCACGGCAAGTTCCACGAGCGACAGCTTCAGTTTGCACCTGTATGGCGTATAAGTATATCCTAATTGTTCCATATTTCGCTGTTTAGGTATGTTTCTGCGTACTTCTTAGCCACTCCGCCGGGAAGGCGGTTGAAGTATGTTTGAATGTAATAGTATGCCTTAGCCTGTTGAACTTTACTCATCTGGTTCCACCTGGTTTGCGCCTTCTTTTTTGAAGACAGGCTTTTGTGGTCGTATCTGTCCCAAAACATCTCGAAGCTGATATCACGCTTAATCTCTGTAAGCTTCGATGCCTTGCTTTGTTTTACCATTGCTTTCAAATCGTCAATAGTTGGCGGTATGCGTTTAAGTAGCCATGCCTGCTGCAGCCTATCCATGCCTGACCGGTTTTCAAAAAAGCAGAGATACCCGTCAGAGCCATAACGGAATTCCAGCTCACCTTCGAAGTTGCTTGATGTAAGTACCAGGGTTTTCATTTTTCAGACTTTTGGTTTTCATCTATTGTTTTGGAAACATGCATTTCAGCGTTTTCCCGGGTCTGATTAGCATCGGGTATAGGCATGCTTTTTACCTGCTTATCAACTTTACCCACAACTACGCCATGCTCGGTATCAACCACATAACTGACAACACCGGTGCTTATCTGTCTTTCTATCGTCGCGTCTATAGTGCTGCACTGCTCCATCATCCCGTTTGAATACATTATAAAAAATCGTTTCATGTTGAAATAAGGTTTAATTGTTATTGAAACTAAGTTTAATTTGATTGTGCAAGTTGTTTTTCGCGCTCAGCCTTTTCGGCTTTTTTTCGTTCTATGCTTCTGAGTTTTTTGATCAGATGCTGCAGCTCATCGGGGTTCATCTCGTAAAGCAGCTTACCTGCTATGCGTGGCTGCTGCAGGTACTTATTGACGTGCCGCCAGTCCTCGTTTGTTTTGTATATGCCCATGCGCTGCAGTATAGTAAGAACCTGCGATCGTAATTTTCGCAGCTGGGCGTCCAGCTCTTGTTTACGCTCATCCTCGTACCGTTGAAGGTTCGATATAAGCTCGTCCAATTCTCTCTCGTTGAGCTCTTTGGTGCTTTCAACGCCATAGGGTGCAAGCATGTCTTTTTTGTAGTCCATCAGCCCTGTGCGTGCCAGGATGGCGTGAAAGATGCGTATTTTGTTTTTTATTCTTGACATCTGTCTATGTTTTTAAGACTCTTTCCTATATCGCTGGTTAAATAAACAAGGTCTTTTTCCTGATCTTCAAACATTATCTTTTTGCCCATTTCCTTTGCGATACAAAACTCAATACGTGCGCCTCTCGAATTAATCCAGTCAGACAGCATGTATATTGCATCGCAGTACATAAGCTCTTGTATGTCTTTTATCAGACACTCTGTCCAGAGAGTATCGTCATCATTGATCTCCATAGGGTTGACAACTTCATATCCTTGCTCTTTAAGGCTTATTTCAGCTAATTTGAATTTATGTTTTGCAGGCTCCAGTCTTATTCCTGATATTGCTCCTGATATGTATACTTTCATTTGTTTGCTTTTTAATATTAAAATAAAGTCAGCTGTATCCCTTCTTTTTTTAATTCCTCCGGCAGAAATTGTTTTAATCTTTCAAGTCCCTTTTTCGTTATAAGTCATATTACCTTTTGTTTTCGCTAACAGTCAATAAAGCACATTGAAACGTGCTTTATTGACTGTTGTCAGCTCATCACTTCCTCAACCAGTAAAGCCTCAGACATCACAGCAATAACACTTTTCAAATCATATAAATCATAATCGAAAACACTGTCTGTTTCCAATGATCGAAAGCAATGCCTGAACTTATCCTGTGTGTGCTCTTTTTTCAGCTCATCATGATAGCCAATGCAGACAAACGTTGTGCCGGTGTCATCAACCACATTGCTTACCGGTTTGCATGTTGTGCCCTTGGGGCATTCTTTTCTACAAAGCATAAGTTTCTTTTTTTCGTTATCAGACTGTTTTCAACAACCGGCATCTCCGACACCGTTATCTTATAATTGCTATTTCTCGCTTTCAGATAGTAGTGCTTCATCTGGCAATCGCCAAAGTGGCAGTACTGGTTCGTGTCCTTATCGAAAAACCCGTCCAAAACAAACCCGTTATGCTTTTTGGGAGCAAGCTCCCTGTCGCATATATGGCACTTTGGCGTATCTTTCAGTTGATTCATAACTATCAGCTTACGTGCATACAGTAATGCCTTGATGTTTTAAGGCCAAATGTCTCGTACGTTCTGCACCTGTCCCAGTGACTTTTCATCGAGACCGATGCTTTCGGCCTGTTGTGATTGCGCCTTAAGTTCTCAGCCATTGAAATGCATTCAAGGTTTTCGGGCGCCACATTCATAGTGTCGCCATCTCGAAAGATAATTATATGCCCTTTAGGTATAGAGCCGTTTATTTGCTCCCATACGAAACGATGCAGCAGCATCCATTTGCCCTGCGAGATCCTAATGTATTTATAAGAAATGCCGGCTCGCTTGTGATGTCGAACAGTTACATCATAATCTTTTTTCGTATTCCACGGAAGCTGCCCGGGCTTGAATCTTGTTTCGGCTGACCTGCCACCCGCCTTATACGATATACCTTTATTCCAAGGCGTAAAACCTTTCTCAAACCTATTGTCAGGTTTTATCAGCCCGTTTCTGTTCCGAAACCCTTCTACTGATGATGGCGTCCTCCCGAGAGCATCTCCAAGCTCTTCATCAGTCTGATGAAGGTTGTCTTTCACATAGCGATACTCCCGGGTAGTCCACCATTTAAAGCTTTTCTTTTTCATTATATGCTCGAAAAATTAAGGTCAACAACCTGGTATTCTCCTGATTTGTCCTGCTCCCATACACGGAAGTACTTCCGGCTATCCGGGCGGCGGATGCTCTGCTCAATAAGGTCAATAGCCTCATGGAATTCTGGGTGCCTGCTTTTTGCAATCTTACTCCGGTACCTTATCAGGTTCATCACCTTCTTAGCATCAAGCTTCCCCCTGTAGGTACTAAATGCATCCATTATAAGCTGGCGGATCATTTCATCAATGCCGCCGGTGTTTGATTGCAGAAAGCTGTTGAACTTCTCTTTTGCTGCTGTAATCAAAGCATCATCAAACTCTATACGTTCAGCGATATTTACCTCAACCTTGATTGACCGGTCGAAATTGTACCAGGTAAAATTGCCTTTCCGTTCGCCGGGTTTTACTCCAGCCTCTTTAAGAGCAGCCTGAAAAACCTCCTGGCTCGCCTTGTCAATGGTCTTTTTATATTCTGCCAGAAGGCTGTTGATCTTTTTAGCATCACGCAAAAGCTTGTTTGCGTTTTTTTCACGTAGCTTTTCAGCTTTAGTGATCCGGTGAGGAGGGATCTCCAAACCGTTTTCATCTATCCATTTTTTCATTTTTGTCAGAGTTTTAGTTTAAGAAATTTGTTTTTTATCAAGAACTTATATAATTCATTGTGTGCGTCGTGGTATTCGCTAAGTGCAGCTATATGGATACGGTATTCATCCTTAATCTCTTTAAGTGCACTTTCATATCCATTTTCTTCAAATATATCAAGATACACAGGCTTATAATCTCGCAGAAAAAGCACGTCTTCATTACGTTTCATCCTTACAAACCAGCTCCAGTAGCCGGCTTTTCCGTCTGTCAAAAGCCTTTTCATCAGATCACCGATATACGGGTGTTTCTCGTGCTCAATATCAAGCCAGAAGCTTTCAACCAAAGCTACCCCGACACTAAATTCGAGCACATAAAAGTTATCGCCAAAAGCTTCTACCAACGGTAGTTCGCTGTTACACTTTCCCGTTAACAGTGGTGTTTGCTTTGTTTTTACCGATGTTTTCATTGTATATTATGTTTAAAATTTGCCTTTCACGTTTTCTTACTGTATCGTATTCATAAGACAGTTTAACCAGATGCGATGTTGTCGGCTTGCGTGAAAACATCCTGTTTTCAATCCTCCAGATCTCGTTGTCTGTTTTCAGAAGCTCTTTTTCCAGTTGATGTACGTGGCATATCATTATTTTTAGATTTAAAGATTAAATTTGCCAGCAATAACAAACCCGCTCCGGTCAATGATGTACCTATCTGCCTTAACGCCCAGTAAGGGCCTTCGCCGGCTTCAAAGCACAGCATCAACAACGCAGCGCATAAGAGCAACCCGCTTATCAGGTCTTTTATATGTATTGCTTTTCTTCTCATATTCCTGTTTTTCAATAGATTTTACTTGCATTAGTGCATCAAACAGCTGCCTTTTAAAAACCTTATCCTGTAAAGCAAGCTGTATGGTTTGCCTTAGTGAGTTATAGCAGGTGCATCGTTGACGGCCAAGATGATTCATAACACTCGTTTCTGAAAACCCATAATATATCGCCAGCAATATAAATGCATGCCTTGCATACGCCAGCTCTTTTACCCGGCAAACATCATTAAGCTTTGTTTTTTCCGTAATCTCAAATGTTTGCTGTATTATTTTTTCAAGTTTCCTTAGCTTCATTGTTATTGTTTTTTTGCTTTTCTATGCCTTCCCAGTATTTTGCTGCGCCTTCTTTCCATATCTCATAAGTGCCGTTCCCACCATACCTGCTCATTGCAAACGCCCTGAAACCTTCTACCCTGATCTTCACATGTGAATCAAACCTTATGCTGCGTGCTACTCTTCCCGCAGGCTCCCTGCCCTCTGCATGAGATACAAACACAAAAAGCTTTGTCCTGAACATATCTATCAACCTTTTATAATCGTTGTAGCTCATTCCTGCATACTGGATGCTGTCAATCATAACTACCAGCGGGCTCTTTGGCCGGCTTAATCTTTCGATAAGCTCATTTACCGGCTCTTTGTCGAGCAAAACCACTCGTCGTTTCACATCCATCATGCCCACATCTTCAAATGCTATCTTCATGCTCATGCTCATGCCTTCCTCAAGGCTATCGTAGGCAACCCTGCAAAAATTTGCAAAGTACCGGGCAAGCTGCAAGGCAAGGCGTGTCTTGCCATTTGCGCTGGCTCCCCACAAGAGCCATGAACCTGCCAGTTGCGGTTTACCTATTAATTCAAAGAACTCACCCTCAAAATCTAATATCTTCGGTTTATAATTAGCTAACTGCGTTACACTCACGGCGCGTCCATCCCTCATACTATTGTGCGTTTAATTCTGCTTTTTTTGTTTCCTGATTTCAATCTGAATGCGACGAAGTGATCCGCCGGTTGAGTTGCATATCTTACGTACATCAGCTTTAGTGTAATTCGCTTTTGCAATCGCAGATATTTGAGTTTTTACGAAATCGCTCCATGCTTCCTTACCGTCCGGGCTTATCTTTTGAAATTTATTACCAAAGCGGCTAAACAGTTCCGCATATCCTACTTTCTTTCGCTCCAGGTTGCTTTCAATTTTTCTCTTAAGCCCGTCGGCGCCCATCATATACCAACCACATCCACGCTCGGTAGCATTCCATAACGCTTTTAGCTCAAGAAACGCCGGATAATCCAAGTCTCCGGCCTCATCAAGAATTATAAGCGGTGTCGGGATTGAACGAATAAAGAAAACCAGGTCTTCATATACATCTGCATACCTGCCTGTGTGGTTTACGCCAAATTCACGTGCAATCTGCCTGATCAACTTTTGCTTGGTTTTTACCTGGCTGCAGTCAATATATACTGCATGTTTGTTTTCACGCACATAACAGCGAGCGGTGTAAGTTTTTCCAATGTCTGCTTTGTCTGCCAAAAGCCCGCTCTGGTTGTTCTGTTGGCACCACTTAAGCTGCGAATAGATAAATGCAAAAACAGGGGTTTTAGCTGTAAGCCACTCCATTTGCTCCCCCATTTGCACATTGAGCTTACGGGCAATGCTTATCCAGTTGGCATCAGATATTACCCGTTCAATCTTTCCTTTTTTTATCGTTGACAATTGCGCAGCACTGATGCCGAGTGCTGTTGCCATCCTGGCATCGCTGGTGTAGTTTGGTCTGTAATGTTGAATTGCAGCCAACACCTTGTGTTTCATTTCTGTTGTAACCATAACACGTTCTTTTTTAATTAATAATTAGAAATCATCTACTGCTTTGTTCTCGTAGAACTCTATGCTGTGACCGTAATCAAGGTCATCAGTATCGTTATCGGTTTCCTGGTCAGGTTTTACGTCCAGTACTTCCGGCTCTTCGTCCTCATGATAATTTGTGTCTGCCGGCTCTATAACAGCCACTTTTTTGTATTTTGACGCCTTCTCGTCTTTTACCATCTTGTGGAATTTCTTTTGAAGCTTATCCTGCTCAAGGCGGATCTGCTCATCTTTCTCGGTGCGCTCGACCTTGGCTTCCTGGTACCGCTCAACCTTGATCGCCTTACCTATATATTTGTCGTCCTGGTATAGATGCACTTCGTCAATCTCGTTATCTTCACATGCAACATATCTTGCCCTCACTTCGTAATTGCCGGGCTTAAGCCTTTTAAGAAGATCGTAGCTTTCGATTGAGTATTTATTGTAAAGCACACGCACAAATGTTGAGTTCGTAATTGATGTTTTTGCTTCCTTTCCCAGGTATCTTAATAGTAGGTGTGCTTGTGGTGGTGCAAGGTTGGGGTTTTGATTTTCGACTAATACCTGCCAGCGTGTTTTGCCCGGGTATTTCTTTTGGTCGGGATGCAATGTATTGTTATGCCGGTTTATACTCTCAATGTCATCTGCTATGATTGCCTCTGCCGGCAGCCTCTCTTCTTTGTAATCCTCATCCTTGTTTTCGCTCTTGGTTTTATAAGCCGGTGTAAGGTACCACCTGCCTACACCTGTTTGGTATCTCTTCTCATCGCTGTATTTTTTTGACCTCACAGCATGTTCAGCCCTTTTGCTGCGGCTAAGCCCGGACGGGCAAAATGTGACTTCTGCAAACATCCTATTCAAGTCATCTTCAATGCTTTCCATAAGGAAGTGTTCCACTTCAATCTCACCTGGCCACATCAAACCATTAAGTAATAAATTATTATACATATTACGGAAAGTATCATATACATCTTCAACAGTAAGCGGTCTTACTACATGTGTATATCCTATCCATGCCGAGCTTTTCACGTCAACGGCAAAATAACAATTGACTTTTTGCCCGTCAAGTGTGCGCCGTGGCAGTGTGCGGTCGTCCATACTAACCTTGCTGCATGAGTAATCTGGTAGTTTGCGGTTGTTATATGGTGATTTTCCTGTAATATGATCAATGCGATTGTTGCGAATAGAGTCAATAAGCACCTCGTTTTTCTTAAGGTAAAAGCGAATGGTTGAAGGTGCAAGCAGTATCTTTTTGCCATTTTTGTCAACGAAGTTGGCGGGATTAAGTATTTCGCCGGTCTTCTCGGCATCGGGTATGGTCATTTTGCCGCCAATGAAAGCATTATAGTAGTCTGTAACCCACTCGCCAAAAGGCGCATTTTCCATGCAATAGATGCTTACAATCAACTGTTCAATAGTATCGTTAACACGGCGTCGGTTTTGGTTGCCCAGGTACCCGGGTATAAGAGCCTCATATCCTTTTTCCTTGTACTCGTTAAGTTTTTGCTTGAACCTTCGGCGGTTTTTTGGCAGCCTGCGGGGCCAGCGTGCCTTGGCATCTTCACTCATCGCATGTACACTCTCAATGATCTCTGCTAATACATCCCTGGTATTTCCGCCACATTTCCGCCTCATACCCACACGCATATTATATACGCTTATAACAGCATTAAGCACACAGGCGTTGGCATAATACTTGTCTATCTCGTCAGGTTGCAGTGTTGAGCCGTCTGGCTTTATATATGATGAAAGAAATGCATAAGCTGCATGGTCGTGTTGTATATGCTGCTCAAACCTATTAATCACCCTGCTATTCGGATCGTAGCCGGCTTCCCGCAAAACTTTCTTGCGCCGCTCGCGCATACTGTCCCATATTATCTCTACCGACTTGCTGAAACATGCCCGACCACGGGTTTTTAGGTATCCTCTCTTTTTATCACTCTTAAATAATTCATAGCTCAACCCTGCATTAAGCCACTGCTCGAGGGTGATTGTGCTTTTGTGTTTGCCGTTGTTGTATTGCATGGGCATTTGTTTTTGTTGCTCCCGCCCCGGACTCGAACCGGAGTGTGTGCCACCCGGGAAAATTTGCTACATTTGTGTGTTAAACTTTAAATTGTAGCATTATGGAAAAAGAACTTTGGTTAAAGTGCCAGGATATGATTAATAAGGGTACGCCTGAGCTTATCACTCATATCCTTTTCGATTATTTAAAATCAGAACTTAGTGAAAATGAACTTAAGCCTCTTGGTGATGTTGAAGGCTTTCTTGTAAAAGTTTTTAAAGAAGATCCTACTTTGGATCCAAAGCATGTTATGCAGTTTCTTATTTCCCTTTCGAAAAAGGGGTATATAATTAGTCAAAAACCTATGCCTTAAATAGCCTATATACCCAAATTCGTCAACCAGGTATTTTTTATCTAACAAATAGTGTTTGCCGACAATAACTGCAAGCCTAAAATTGTGTTTCGGTTTTGTCATCTTGTTTGCTTGTGCATTCATTTGTTTTATTTTTGTGTCAAACTTTAAATTGTAGCATTATGGGAAAAAAAAGTTAAAGCATGGCGAGTTAACTTTGTTATTTCTTATGATAACAAGGTTCTCTTAATGAGGCATCAAACCTCAATCCATGCGATTCTGCAAAATGTTGCATACTTTCAACATGTTCTTTGTAAGATAGGCGAATTCCCCCCAGAGAAGCTCTTATCGCCTGCCGACAATGAAATAGTTTCTCAACATAATGTTTTTGAGATTGCGTATTTCCGCTCCTCAGACTTAACTCGAATTTCTGCAAAAGACTTTCGAGCTTTGATTTATGACATTTTTCAATGCAAGCTTTGTTTTGGTTTTGATGTTTTTCACCAGATGCAGTCAAGGATACATGAATTTCCTTTTCCTCATTAATAATTTGTTTTTTCATAGCTCATATTTTTTAGTTTATAATTAAATAGTGTTTTATTGCTGTTTCAACAGCTCCTCGCGTTGCCTTATAATTTTTATAAGCGCCTCTTTTACCTTTTGATGCCTTTTGGCACCTGGGCGATTCAAGGTAACTTTTACATTATATTTTGTCAATCCTAACATCTCACCTGCCAACACGTAATCACCTTGACGTTTTTTTTGTTTTATTTCTTCTATTGTCATTTTTTTAATAATTTTGTTTAATAATGAGTACAAATATACAACATTAAGTTTGTATTATCCAAACCTTTGGTAATATTTTTTTATGAAAAATTCAATTTCATACCGCATATCTCTGATTATGAAAGAGTTTAATTTAAACAAAAACTCTTTTAGTAAAGCTATTGGAATATCTAATAACGTAACTATTGGAAGAATAATCAACGAAGATAGGCAACCAAGCTATGAAGTTTTATACAAAATAATACAAACCTATGGTAGTATTAATAGCGATTGGCTTCTCACCGGCAAAGGTGAAATGCTAAAAAGTTCAGAGCCTGCCCAAAGTCTTGCAGATAATGCAGAAAAGAATAAACCACCACCAGGCGATTGCAAGCTTTGTAAAGAGAAAGATAAGCATATAGAATCTCTCAAGGAGCATGTTGACACTCTTAAGTTTGACCTTCACCGGTGCCGGTCACGCCTTGATGAATACGAACAAAAAAACCCGCCAAAAAATGACGGGCAAAAAAGAAAGGCTGGCTAATAAGTTAATAAATATACTACACCCGTGCAGCTACATATTTATATAACCGCAAAAAATACAAATTGTACACGCCACACACACGTTTTTAGAGTGCTGTTTTTAGTTAATTAACTGTATATCTTATATTTAAGTGTCGTTTTTGTTGTTTTATAAGTGCCATTTTATGGTATTAAGGGTCTGTTTTTAACACTTCTTTAACAGTATTTAACATGTTTTTGGGTATTAAAGCCCCTTCAATCCATCAAAAAATAACCTTTTTTGCCCCCCCAACTGCCCCCCCAACTGCCCCCCCAACTATCATTTTTCACTTTTTTCTGTCCTGGCATTTTGCCCGCACAAACCACCCCGGCAACGTCGTTTTTTTACCCTTAAAATACCAATAAAATAGCGTTTTAGGAGTGTTTTTTTGTATCTTTGGACACAACCAGCCACTAAGTGATTCCGTCTTTTAAAATAAAGGACATAAAACGGACACAAATGGACATTTTGAAATAGAACCAGGTTTTTGTTATGTGTTTTGTTTTACTTTATCGACGGGGTTTCCGGGGTTTTTTGGTTATTTTTGTTTTGTACGTTTTGAAATGTCGGCCATA
>PWZB01000187.1 GCA_003567625.1 Bacteroidales bacterium
CTCCCTGCAGACACCCTTGCGGCATTTTCCACTTCCGGCAGGGTACGAACCATAAACGGACCATAAGCCGTACCCAGCACAGCCCAATCTGCCTTCTCAAGCCGGTATATCCTGTCCCTCTCATCAACCCAGCGATCATAAGAATAATGATCCAAAATATATATTGAAATAAATAAGAATACAGCAATACCAAGGGCAAAGCCAAGTATCGTGATTATACCGTAAAACTTTTGCCTGTATAAAATACGTGCCGCTAATTTCAGGTTATAAAGTATCATGACTGATGAATTGATCCATTTAAAAAACTCAACAACCATTCCAAAAATACTATAATTATGGTTATCAACCGCTTATAAAACAAATAAATACAGCTTTACCTTAACCAATTGTACGTTTTAGTACAACGTAGTGTTCGTAAGCGTACAAATACGAAAACATAATGAAAAAAACATCAGTCAGTTTCTTCAAGAATAAATATTTCATTTACTGATATGCCAAACACCCTTGAAAGCTTTAAAGCCAGCACAGTTGAAGGAACATACTTTCCAAGTTCAATAGAATTAATAGCCTGACGTGTAACTCCAACACGATTTGCCAACTCTTCCTGAGTAATATTCAATTTTGCCCGCTCTACTTTAAGGCTATTTTTCATTATTTATTGATTTTTTTAATTTATAAAGCATATAATGAAAACGAATAATGAACACTATCAAAATTGAAAATAAATTCACTAACATAACATGTAAAAAAATATAGCCATGAATAAACAAAAAACAGAACAGCAATATTGCATAATTTATATAAATAGCCCACACCAAAGATTCCAACCGTATCTTGGCAATAAACTCGTCTTCCGTCCTTTGCCGGGAAAAGGCAATAAACATCCCTCCTAAAATTATCAAAACTGCAATAACTTTATGAAGTATATGTGTTTCAACTACCTTAAAACAGACTGTATCTTGAAATAATTCTTGTGATAAAACAGCAAATACCTTTATTTCAGGATTGATTTTTATAAGAAACTCACGTAAAAATTCAACGTTTTGAAACGAAAATGCAATTAAATGTAAAATACCCAATATAAGAGCAGGAATAAAAATTAACCAGCCTATGATTTTAAACCGATGAGGTAAAAGAAATTTTGTTTTCATAACTTTTTTATTTTTTGATTAATGGTACAAATGTAATATATTTTTTACATTTTGCAAATTTTAAATTACATTTTGTAATGTATAGATTTCTTTTTGATTTTTTTATTTAGATCAATTGACAACAGAACATCCTCCCCTGCCGGTCACAGCTGAATCTGAAAGTGGCTTTCTCTTTGGCTTCCAGTCAATTCATTTTGATTTTATCAACAATTAATGTTTTACCTATAAACCATTTTGGCTTATCAGTACATTAGCCCGCAAAAAATAATTTTATCGAAAAAAAACCTGTTAATAAATAAGTTTTTAACAATTACTATAGTTTTGCTTATGGTGGTAAAAATTATTTAAAGTTTGTCTATTTAGAGATTATTTGTAATGTCGTTCATTTGAGAAATAATTAATTTAAGAACCCCGGTACGCTTCGCTACCCCGGTACGCTTCGCTACCCCGGTACGCTTCGCTACGGGGCAGGCGGGGCAGGCGGGACAGGCAAGGATTGCCTTCGGCGAGATCGCAATGTTATTCCCTTCGGTCATTGTCTCCCTTTGGTCGTCACGCTAAGTTAACGATTTTAGATTTCTGATTTTTAAACACTTCTAAAATCAAAAATCGTTAATCAATATTCATTATTCAAAAAAGTTTGACATTATAGTCAAACACTTAGACAAAATTTTTTCCACAGCCCAACCCGGTTTTATCCTTCATTCTCCTCTTAGCTTTTCTCAAATTTTTCTGTAAATCTTGAAATATTAATTATTTATGTATATATTGTAGGGAAGTGAAGAATAAAATGGCTAAATAATATCTTGATGTGCTGGAGAAATAAATTACTTTTACGCTATGGAATCAAAACGAATAATCAATTCGAATAATTAAAAGCCACGAATGCACGAATAATAAAACGAAAAATATTCGTACTCAATTGGCTTCGCCGAGCTCCACAATGTTACTCCCTTCGGTCATGATCTCCCGTTGGTCGGTACGTTTCGGTTCGTGTATTTGTGGCTATATTTAACTTTGATTTAATAATTTAAAATATGGTTACAAAATTTTAAAAACAAGAAATCCAAGAGACCTGACGGATGAAAACTAAAAAGAAAAAAAATTTGACGCTGTTCAAATGGTACGCAACATTCGGGATGCATTGTATCGTCAGACAAAAGACCCGAATTTTGACCCGGAAGAATTTGTTCGAATAAAAAAGAAATGGACAAAATTATTAGAACAACAAGAGGAACGCACAGCCCATAATATATAGGAATATGAGCGGTCTGAAATACCCGGCGAATATTCCGTGCCTACTCTGTTGATAATGAGGTAGTTGACAATTGTTAATTTAAACGTTATGCCGGATACCTTCTGCGCTCAACTCTATCTTCCCAAGTTCGATGGAATTAATAGCCTGACGTGTAACTCCAACACGATTTGCCCTTAACATTTTAATTACTTAGTTACACTTTTTATCAACAATTAATGTTTTTACCTATAAACCATTTCGGCTTTATCAGTACATTAGCCCGCTAATAATAATTTTATCGAAATAAAACCAGTATGCTTTCCAACAAAACATATTGTTCCGGAAGGCTTAACCAGTATGATGGATTTCATTGTTGAATACGAACACTAGTGGAATACGAATAAATTAATACAATTAAACATGAGGATTAATCTGTTATTATTTTTTTTTATCGTAATATTCATTTGCGCTTGCGAAAAAGAGCCTCCGTCTGATGATACTTCAAAGTTCGGACATGACAGTCCTCGTCCGGAGTGTCTTTATAGTGTTGAACCGGGCAGGGTGGCATACTACGAGAAG
>PWZB01000124.1 GCA_003567625.1 Bacteroidales bacterium
ACCTTAAGCGTCTGATAATAGATAAGTGCTTTGATTAAATTAGTGAGCTTATCTATTACCTCCGGCTTTAGCCGGTGGATAATAGCTCCTACCCTCTCCCGGAGCTTTAGCTCCATTTATTAAAATTTAGTATTTACTTACCAGTAAATTTTTTTACCTTTATAAAAAAATGGGGCTGAAGCCCCGGAAAGTAGGACGTATCCCAATCCTGCGGCTGAAGCCGCAGGTAATAGATAGGTGCTTTGAGTTAATAATTCCTAAAGCCAAATCTAATAAGTAGGTGCTTTAAATAAAAACACCTGTAGACGCAGGTAATAGATAGGTGATCGAAAAAACACCAATGAAACCAAAAGTAATTGAAAATATAAGATTGCACAGATGAAAACAGCACTAATAGCAGGCGCAAGCGGTTTAACAGGTTCTCACCTGGCAAGGTTGATGCTTGAAGGCTCAGCATACAATACTGTAAAGGTGTTGGCCAGGAAGCCTTTGGATATAAAACATTCTTCTTTGGAGCAAATAATTTATGACTACGGAAAGCCTGATAAAGAATTAATAAAAGCCGATCACGTCTATTGCTGTCTTGGCACTACAATCAAAAAAGCCGGCTCACGGGAAGCTTTCAAAAAGGTGGACTATGATTATCCTTTGCAGATTGCAAAAATGGCTCATCAAAATGGATCACAGAAATTCGCACTTATAAGTGCAATCGGGGCTAACCCCGGGTCTAAAATCTTCTATAACAGGGTTAAGGGGCAAGTAGAAGAAGCTGTCAAAGATATCCCGTTTGAGACGACTTATATAATGCGCCCGTCAATGCTCCTGGGAAAAAGAGAAGAGTTCCGGTTTGGCGAGGAAGCTGGAAAAGTTATTATGAAACTCTTTAATTTTATCCTGCCCAAAAATGTAAAATCCATACACGCCTCACAGGTTGCAGCATGCATGCTGGATAAAATGAATAGTGGTGAGAAAGGTTTTTATATAGTATCATCAGGGCAAATGAGGAAATATCCGGTAAAAAATTAAAATCACGATTATTGTCTGGTTAAAATAAAAAATAGCCGGACAATTTATATGTTTTGATTTTTATATATTTTTAAAGGAACCAGAACTATTATTGATTTAAATCAGTAAAGATACGATCTACATATACAATCAGAGAAGTCATCAAGTTTATTATATTTGTTATAATAATATTACTATTTAATGAATTAGCAGGGCTTTAATACCATACCCGAAAATGAAAAACAATTTTGACAAAATATTGCGACAGGAAAATTTTTCCAAAGAAGACTTGGTTACACTGATCTCCGCGTGCAAAAAAGACATGGAGAAGCTATTTTCTCGCGCCCGGGAGGTCAAGGAAAAACATGTTGGCAACAAGGTATATTTCCGCGGGTTGATCGAGTTTTCCAATATTTGCGGCAAAAACTGTTTTTACTGCGGGATACGTGCAGGAAACAAAAACGCTACCAGATATGAAGTTAAAGATAAAGAAATGCTGGAAGCCGCAAGGTATGCATATGAAAAGAAATTCGGTTCTATAGTAATTCAGAGTGGTGAGCGCAATGATAAAAATTTCATCAACAGAATTGATAATTTAATTCGAAAAATCAAACAACTTTCAAGTGGTAAGCTTGGAATAACGCTTTCATTAGGAGAGCAAACAGAAGAAACCTACCGGCAGTGGTTTGAGAGCGGTGCTCACCGTTACCTGCTCCGTATTGAAGTATCAAACCCTGGACTTTACCCAAAATATCATCCTGCTGATAAAAAGCATGATTACCATAGAAGGCTTGAAAGCTTGTACCTGTTACGAAAGGTAGGTTACCAGGTCGGTAGTGGTGTGTTGACAGGACTGCCTTTCCAGGCACATGAAGACCTTGCCGATGACCTGATGTTTCTCAAAGACCATGATATAGATATGGTGGGCATGGGGCCATATATTGAACATGCTGACACACCATTGTACAAACACAGAAACATGCTGTTAACAAAACAGGAAAGGTTCTACCTCAGCCTGAAGATGGTTGCTACGCTCAGACTTTTAATGAAAGACATAAACATCGCAGCTACAACAGCCATGCAAACCCTTGACCCAGGGGGGCATGAAAAAGCCTTTAATGCCGGCGCAAATATAATAATGCCTAACCTTACACCGGCAAAATACCGCGAAAACTACCTCCTTTACAATGACAAACCCACTATTGATGAAAATACTGACAATTACATCAAAAGCCTGAAAGAACGGATTTATAGTGCCGGCTATGAAATAGGCTATGGAGAATGGGGGGATTCGAGGAGGTTCTTTAAGAGAAGTGAGAGGTGAGTGTCATTTTGTTTGCTGGCGACAAAATTTTTCGGGGGATTTTATCATAGATATCAGAATTTTACGAACCTCTTCATATTGTTCGATAAAATATTTATATTTTTCAGTATTTATATAACCACAATCCTTTGAATAATCCAACCAAACTTCAGTTTCATATTCTTCACTTAATGAATCACTAAGTTTACTTGAAAAGTGTTTAATATAATTTCTCTTAGCCCATGATTCTGCTAAAGATGTTGTTATGCTTCTGGATGAGCGGTTTATCTGATCTGTTAAAGAGTATTTTTCCTCATGTGGAAAAGTTTTGGAGATTTCAAATATTTCCATCGCAAGCTTATACGCCTTCTGATAAACTATCAAATCCCTATAACTCCGAATCACAGCCATAGTTATATATTTTAAGATTAAAAACTATTTTAAATAATCCTCTCACAACTCACCTCTCACCTCTCACAACTCACCTCTCACAACTCACCTCTAAATCACAACCAGCTTATTCTTAATAGCATAGGCCATCAATGCCAGGGAGTTTTTGGTATCAGTCTTGGTAAGTAAGTTAGTCTTGTGTCCCAACACTGTACGCTCACTGATAAATAAAGCCTCGGCAATTTCT
>PWZB01000145.1 GCA_003567625.1 Bacteroidales bacterium
CAAGAAAAACCGGGTCATCCACGAGGTAAAGAAATCATCCAAAGTTGAGCATGCGCATACTGCCCAAGTGCTTTTTTATATGTGGCTGCTTGAGCAAAACGGGGTTGACGGGGTTAGTGCTCAGCTGGAATATCCCAAATTAAAAGAAACCAAAACCGTAGAAATGACCGGTGAAAGCCGCAGGAATGTACAGCAGTGGATACAAGAAGCCGAATCGATTATAAATGAGGGAAACTGTCCGCCCGTTATTAACAAACCCATTTGTAAATCATGCAGTTATTATGAGTTTTGCTATTCCGGCGAGGAGGAATTGTAGATGGCTATTTTTCCGCTTAGACCTGACAGGTTTCAAAAACCTGTCAGGTCTAAGCGGAAAAGAAACGCATTTTTTTTGTAAGGTTTTTGCTTTTGATCGCTTATGCAATAAAAAAGAAAAACCTTAACCCATTGCTTATGCCGAATCTACAAATACCACTGGATACAGGACAGTTCTACCACATCTGGACTCACGCTAATGGTGATGAAAATATATTTCGTGAAGAACGTAATTACTTATTCTTTTTAGAAAAATACATCCATCACATCAGCCCGGTTGCAGATACTTTTGCCTATTGCCTGATGCCAAATCATCTTCATTTAATGGTTAGAATAAAGAGCGAGGAGGATGTATTGGAGTTCGTTAAATCAAAAAAGAAGTTGGCACCAACATCAACCCTCCAAGGGTTCCAAACCCTTGGAGGGTTTGGAAAAGTAATTAGCCGACAATTCTCTCATCTTTTTAACAGCTACACCCAAGCTTATAATAAAGTTTACGACCGTAAGGGAAGCCTCTTTATACCAAACTTCAAACGCAAACACATCACCTCCGACAAATACTATCTCACACTCCTGGCATACATCCACCTGAATCCGGTTCATCATGGGTTTGTTGCTCATCCTAGTGAATGGAGGCATAGTTCGTGGCAAGCGTACTTTTCAGACAAACAGACCCGTCTGCACAAGGATGCCGTTCTTGAGTGGTCAGGTGGAAAAGAAGCTTTCATCAGGCTTCATGAAGATGTTCGCATGGAAAAATTAAAAGGAATTTTCGAGAATGAAGATTAGTCTATTATTTCGAAAGACCTGACAGTTTTTTGAAACCTGTCAGGTCTGCGATATAAACTTTATACGCTTATCATGAAACGATCTTACTACCTATTCAATCCCGGACGCCTGTCGCGCCGCGATAATACCTTAAAATTTACCCCTGTAGATGAACAAGGCAACGACCAAAAACCCAGATATATTCCTGTTGAAGGGGTTGAAGATCTGTATTGCTTCGGCAGCCTGGATGCTAATTCGGCGATGTACAATTTTTTGGGAAAAAACGGTATCAATGTGCACTTCTTCGATTATTATGAGCACTACACCGGTTCGTTCATGGCAAAAGATTATCTGCTGGCCGGGCAGGTTCAGGTGAATCAGGTGCTCCACTACCACAATACTTACAAACGGCAGGTGCTGGCCAGGAAATTTGTTGAAGGCGCTTCGGCAAATATGCTCCGCAATCTCAAATACTACCGAAACCGCGGCCCTGATGTAGAATCAGAAATTGAGAAAATTGAGCTGCTTTCTAAAAATATCGGCAAATCAGAAAATGTGGCTGAGCTGATGGGAATTGAGGGGAATATCCGGCAGGTGTATTATCAGTGCTTCGACAAAATTGTGCCGGGCTATTATTTCGGAACACGCACGCGCAGGCCGCCCGAAAACGAACTAAATGTACTCGTCTCTTTCGGAAACATGATGTGCTATGCGGCGTGTTTATCGGTGATATATCATACCCAGCTGAATCCCACTATCAGTTTTTTACATGAACCCGGAGCCAGGCGCTATTCGCTGGCGCTCGACTTATCAGAAATTTTCAAACCTGTTTTAGTGGACAGAACAATATTCAGCGTAATTAACAAAAAACAAATCCAGCCTAAAGATTTTGATCATCAGGGCCAGCTATGCATGCTGAAAAAAGCGGCTAAACAAAATTTCATCCGTTCATTTGAGGAACGGCTTAAGGAAACTATACAGCACCGCAAACTGAAACGGAAAGTCAGCTATAAGCAGCTTGTAAAAATGGAATGCTATAAACTGGTAAAACACGTAATGGGAATTGAGGGCTACGAACCCTGGAAAGCCAAATGGTAAATTAGATTATGTACGCAATTTTAGTTTATGATATTAACCAGAAACGGGTAGGAAAAATGCTGCGCCTCTGCCGCCAGTACCTGACCTGGATTCAGAATTCAGTGTTTGAAGGTGAAATTACCCGATCAAAGCTTGAGGAACTGAAAGCACGCGCCAATAAAATTATGAAAGACGAAGACAGTTTAATTGTATTTTTAAGCCGCGACAGTAAATGGCTGGATAAGGAAATCGTGGGCAAAGAGCGAAACACGCCCGATAACATGCTGTAAGCAGATCCGGTCGTCGTTCTTTGACATACTGACAAATATTTTTTCCAATACTCCGCTTTACATCCCAAAACCCTGATGTATGAATCAGAAACGGCATCGTCGATCCCCAGACTAAATTACACTATCGGAGATCGACGATTCTATTTCACATTTTTACCAAAAAAACCTATTATGCATCCCATACAGCCGCATTTTTTCAGCCAAAAAAATCAGCTTTTAATTGAACCTTTGAGGAATTGAAATAATTAATAAACACTCTGATAAATATATTGAAAGGCTTTTAATTGAACCTTTGAGGAATTGAAATTTGGAAGTTTTCGACGGTTTTTGTGGCGTTCTGCACTTTTAATTGAACCTTTGAGGAATTGAAATAATCTATTTCAGACCCTAAATGTTTTTTCATCTTGCTTGCAACAGCAGACAAACCACCAACGGGGTTCTCAAAGCTATCGGGAAATAATACGCGTAC
>PWZB01000112.1 GCA_003567625.1 Bacteroidales bacterium
AGCCCAGGCTGTAAAAGATGCAACTATGGCTCATTTCATCCAAAACAACATTAAGAATGATGCAATTATGCTTCACCTGCACGGTGCTTATCACTCCAACAATTACGAAGGCATTGTATGGTACCTGTATAAACTTGATGAAGATCTGAAGATCATGACCATAAGCACCGTTGAACAATCAACGGTTGATAAACTGGATAGTGCAAATCAAGGACTGGCAGATTTTATTATTGTAGTCACTGAAACTATGACCAAAACTTACTGATTGCTTAAACCAATTGCTTCAGAAAGTGGTCAGCAGCATCACTCAATTCATTTTTATTATCCGGTAACCGGGGTATCCCTACATATGACAATGCCTTTTCAATATCGGTTTTTAAGTCAAGCCTGTTCTGGCTTACACTATGACACCAGCCTCTTTCATTAAACAAACCTGCAAGATATTCCTGTTCGGTTTGACCCGGCGTTGGAACCAATAGTGCCTTGCTTCCAAACGCCGATAAGTCCATTAATGTTGAATACCCCGGCCTGCATACTATCAAAGTTGCACCGGCGATCAGCCTTGCAAAATGCTTGCTGTTTGTGTGGTTGTAAACAACACATCTGCCGTTTTCCAACTTTTTGCCGTTGCCCGGCAACCCCCTCAGCAATACAGAATTGTAAGGGATTTGTTGAAGTTGGTTTAGCAGCTTTTTCTCAAAAAATGTTCGTTGCGGCTCCGGCCCGGAAACAATACATAACACAAATCGTTTATCCGGCCCTCCCCTGCCCTCAACAGAATCATCAAAAACACCTCCCGAAAATCTTGTAAGTAAACCGGTGTAAAAAAATTGAGTATGATATTTTTCAACATCCTTTGACAACTCCCCGGCAAAAGATAATCCACTGCCATTATCAGGTACCCACAAAGCGTTATGTTTTCTTATAACTTTTCTTATTATATAACTTAACGGCTTTTGCAGAAAAGAAAATCGTAACGGAAGCCTTATGTTAAGTTGATGAGTTATTAAAACAGTAAACACTTCTTTTGACCATAGCCCGTATCTGTTGTCGGAAATTACAGCTTTTGCCCCGGTTGACCGGATTATTTTCTTAAGCTTGTAATGTTCTTTAATAGAAGAAAAAATAAACTGCGGAGTTTGTAAAATCATATTCAGGAATGTCCATCTACCGTACTTCATTTTCATTCCTTCAAACCTCATATAATCAATCTCCTGCCCAAACTCAATTTTCATCAATGCAATAACTTCTTCCGGCCCGGCGATATATACCATACATCTATTTTTCAACAACATACGCACTACAGTAATACATCTTGAAGCATGCCCAAGCCCCCAGCTTAAAGGACATACTAATATCAAGGGGCTGTCTGTTTTATTGTTCTTTTTCAAAGCTATTGTATTGTTCAGGTATTTAATGAAGCTAAATTAAGGATTTTTTTTTACCGGCAGTTTCCAAAATACTCTTCAATAAAACAAAAACATAATACTATCATAAATTATTCATCTGCATAAAATGTATTTAAAGTATTGATTTCTAATAAAGTAAATTTGTTGATATTTATGTTCTTAGTTTTTTGACCCGATGGAACCCTCATGCTTTATTCATTTACTTTTATGAACGTTCAGTTAATGAGGGTTTCAATATAAAAAATTATTTTATATTTGCTGTCAATGAACAATGAATTAAGATACCAATTAGCCATTTGCCTGATACCCAATGTAGGCCCTATAACCGCCAAAAAACTCATAGCTTATTGCGGCGGTGCTGAAGCTGTTTTTAAGGAAAAGAGAAATAATCTTCTAAAAATACCCGGTATTGGTAAACTAACTGCAAAATCAGTAAGCGATAAAGAGATATTCGATAAGGTTGACCGGGAACTTGAGTTTATAACAAAATACCAAATCAAAACACATTTTTATCTTGATTCCGGTTATCCATCGCGCCTGAAACCTGTTGATGACAGCCCAGTGATGTTATTCTCAAAAGGAGGTTGTGATCTGGACAATTCTCATGCTATAAGTGTTATAGGCACCAGGAGTATTACCCGTTATGGTAAAGAGAGATGTAATGAAATTGTAAAAACCCTGGCAGACATAAATCCTGTAATAATCAGTGGTCTGGCTTATGGTGTTGATGCTGCTGCCCATAAGGCAGCTCTTGAAAACAACCTTAAAACGGCCGCCGTTTTAGGACATGGGCTTGACAGGATATATCCGCCGCCGCATCGCTCCCTGGCTGAAAGAATTACTAAATCAGGCATCTTAATTACCGACTTTTTTAGTAAAACCAAGCCCGACCGCGAAAACTTCCCCCGCAGAAACAGGATAATCGCAGCATTAGCGGATTGTGTCATAGTTGTTGAAGCCGCCGAAAGAGGCGGCGCACTGATAACAGCATATTATGCCAATGATTATAATCGTGATGTATTTGCCGTACCGGGTAAAACAACCGATAAATATTCAAGAGGCTGCAATCACCTTATTAAAACCAATAAAGCACACCTGGCAGAATCAGTAGATGATATTAAATACATAATGAACTGGGCTAAATCCATTAAACCTAAACCCGTGCAACAAATACTGTTTGCAGAATTATCCGACGAACAACAAAAGATTGTAAACGTTTTAAAAGAAAAACAACCTGCCGGGTTAAGCCAAATAGTAAAAGATGCACAAATGCCGTTCTCAAGAACAACAACAATACTGCTTGAACTTGAGCTGAAATCTGTTGTAAAAACACTGCCCGGAAACTTCTATAAGCTCATGAACTATTGTGTCGAAAAAAGTTAATTAGTTTCACTACTGTCCGATTAAAATTAAATATAGCCACTAAGACACAAAAACACTAAGACTCACAAAGCTGATTGTACTGATTATAAAGCCCTTAGTGCATCTTAGTGTCTTAGAGTCTTGGTG
>PWZB01000078.1 GCA_003567625.1 Bacteroidales bacterium
GAAATCTTTTCGGTGATCTCTTTGGTTAATATGCTATTTACAGTTTCTTCGTCATGTTGTTTCGACTCAATATCATATTTGTCAAACTTTTCTTTGTTTTTGTAGCTGACAAGTTGTTTTGAAAGAAACTCAATATGTGTTTGCTCTTCTTCAGCCATAATATTAAAGATTTTTTTAACATCTTCATTTTCAGTTTGTTCAGCAACCTTCTGATATAATGATTTGCCTCGGGCTTCCATTATTATGGCTTGTTTTAGAATGTCTGACAGGTTTGCTTTCATAACTGTTTGGATTTTAATTTTTTAATCTGTATTAAATATGATACTTCTTATAACGTTAAGCTTACAATATTTGTTTAAATCATTTCCAGGATTATTTTATTAATCGGTTGCATTTAATATTTATGCAGCGTTAAATTAAGATTATATAAAAACTGCTTTTCATAAATGGTTAATAATTAATATTATAAAATCCTCATACACCGGCATTCACAAGAGATAATTATTTTGGTGAACTTACTAAATCGATTTCACAGCCTGACTCGTCCGTACGGGAACCTGATGGAATAATAAGTCATGAGGGTTTTTTGGATTAAGAACTGGTAACGCAAATATCAACAACCATATATTATTATAGATCAGAAGTTTAAATACATTCTATTCGGATGGAACAAAGATATTTATCTTTTCACTCAATGGCAGTCCAAACTCTTCAATCATTTTTATATCCATACTTTCTAATGCGTCAAGTATAGGGTTGTATATTTCGGGTATTACAGGAATATATACTCCTGTTTTGTTTATTTTGCCTTTTAGTATCATATCAACTGCAACTGCAGCCGGTAATGCTACTGTTCTTGCAACGGCAGTATCGGTAGCCGGTGTACCGAAATCGAGCAGGGAAGATTTGATGACTTCTTTCTTGCCGTCGGGATATGAAGCCAGGAATATGTGTTGCATAGCTACCATATCACGTTCCGTTTTTCCCATTTCCATTTTTTCCATCATCAGGTCGGTAACAATTTCAAAGGGCGTGTCTTCACAGCGGTTCATAGGTTTGTCATCAAATATGCCGAGCCATTCGATTGCTTTGATGGCATAGGAATCTTCTTTAAGGTTCAGATATTTTGCAGCTTTTGCTTTAATGTTAATGGTATCACTTTCGTTGATAAGCATAGCAACCATTCCGGCGTATGTTTTTCCGGTAAAATCGTATTTGTCGCTTGTGATAAGCTTCAAGGCTTTCATAGCATCCATGGTACTGCACCATCCGGGGTAGCGGAAAGTTCCCCGCATCATTGACTTTGATTCGGGAATACCGTAGAGGTCAATATAAGGAATGCTGTCGCGATTGGGATAAACTTCCAGCTCGCCAATGTCCATAAAGTTAATTGAAACCGGGTTTTTAAAAATATCTTCGGTTGGGACATACACTTCTTTACCGTTCAAAAGATATTTGCCATCATTGTTGCCTGCCATGATAACGCCTTTCGGGCTCCACGAGAATTTGTATTTAAGCGGATTGTCGGCAGCTTCCGGTGCCGGCAGAGCACCGCATATGCTGTAAAATTCTTCAACTTTTCCGCCTTTTTCATGGATATGGTCAATAATACGCATAGCCGACATATGATCAATGCCCGGATCAAGCCCAAATTCGTTTAGAATAATAATACCGGCTTTTTTACATTCCTCATCAAGTGCACGCATGCCGGGCTTAACATATGAAGTGGTGACCATGTTTTTTTTGTGTTTAACACATAGCCTGGCTACCATAACATGGTATATCCATGGCAGAAGACTGACAATAATGTCATGTTTGACAATAATATTTTCAAGTTTATTTTCTTGATCAGTACTCAATGAAATTGCTCTTCCGTTTTTAAATCCCTCTATCAGATTTTCAGCTTTTGACTTTATTTGATCGGCTACTGTTACGAAATACCCTTTGTTGAGAAGGTAAGTTACAATAGGCTTAGATATCATTCCGGCACCGAGAATTAAAATTTTCTTCATTTTACTGATATTTTTGAATTGTGAATTTGCCACGCTATGGTTTAACAACAACTAATATAGAAAATCTTCTATATATTTATAATCTTGTGTTAAATTTCCTTTGTGTAATATCAAAGCATTCTTAATGGGCATTGGAAGTTTATTTTTTTCAAAATGTTGATCGAAATCAGCTTCAACGATTGGTTTAACAAAATCCGTTAAGGCATCGGCAAAAGCTATAGATGAGTCCCTGGGCAATTCGCTGGGCAGGATGTCAACAGCCATTACGAGCATACCTTCGCCTTCAAAACCCGGGGCAGGTTTTCGTGTGAAAGGGTTATATACAAAAACGGGATATTCGATAGGAGTGCCTTTATGAGTAATTTCTACAGATCCTTCAGGATCGCATGTAATATCACCAATGACTGTTAGTTTGGGTCGTTCTTTTTCAAAAAGCCGTTGCAGGTGATCTTTGGTTACTATACGCGGATATCTGTCATCCCAATACATACAATTCATAAGGACTGTAAGATGTGGAATATATTGCTCAAATATTGAATGATATTTATCGGGATTGTTGTAATAGTCTTGTAATTTGAAAGGCTTGCCGTCGTTTCTTGCAGATAAATGTTCTTCTTTAAAAATGATTTTGTATATAATATTGCTTGGGAAGTTTTTTCTGTTTTTAATGCTTGCCAACTCGTCGGGCAGGATTTCTTTTATCGGGAGCAGTGAGGCAATTTCCTGTGCTCCGTTTGAAACATTGCCGTATCCTGTGAACCCAATGGTAAAAGGGCAAAGTTCTTCAGGGAGTCCTTCTTCGGCAATTTGTTGACCGACCTTGGTTATAGTCCTTCGTGCTTCTTCCAGCGAATCATAATTGCATGATTGTTCTATTTTCAGAAATGGGGTATCATACCCATAGAAGCGAAGCCTTTCACCGAGGCTCCATAATGAATTTATCATACCTGCAAGTCCGGCAAATCTGCCGAAAAATATCACCCTTCGGTTTTGGTCATCTGTAATTCGTTCATAATCGATAAGATTACACTTCAGTTCAATCATCCTTTTCAGCATTGGCATATTATAAGGTTGTCCCTTTATAACGTGTGAAAAAAATATGTAGGTCTTGTTTTTTTCAAAATGGTGTTCAGGAATTTCCTTTACACCAAATATTACCTGGCATTTTTTTAAATCTTGTTCTATTTGTGCGCCGGCTTTTTTATATTCTTCATCTTTAAAAATTCTTTTATCGGATGATTCAACTATTATCTCCAAATCATATTTTTCAATAAGAGTTTTAACATGTGCAGGCGTGAGCGGTGCCCTGCGCTCCATCAAATACTTGTCTTCATGTCGAATACCGGCAACAGCACTCATAATTGTTTGGTTATAATATTTTTTTTATTATTTGGTTTTGGCAAACTTATAAAAAAAATATCAGATAAGAAATGAATTGGAAGCAGTATGATTTATTTAAAAGGCCAAAACAATGGTCAACAATAAAACAATTAACCCCGTGAAATTTTTTGCTTTGCTATTTCACGGGGTTAACCGGTAAGCAATAAAACAGTTCCGGTTAATTGAATATTCGTGGTGTCTGTGGTGTTACTCTTGTTCTGTTAAATCCTTCAAAGCTGGCTTTAAGCATTATTTCATGTGAGCCTCCGCTGTATCCCCGGCTTGTACCTACGGCATAATCGTAGGCATATCCGACTGCAAGATAATGTGTTATTTGATAACCAACCATTGCAGAAATAGCATCACCAAGGCGGTAGCTGAAACCCGTCCAAACCATATCGTCATAATAACCTATAACATTGATATCAAATTGTGTGATGACCAAACTGCTTTTAAAAAGAATATAGGGTTCAATATCTATTCTCTCTATGACATCTTCAAAGCGGTATTTGCCATACAGGTAATAATGCATCGGAGGATACTCCGATGTTGCTTCTTTATGTGATTTGTAATGAAGGTGTGTAATAGCAAAACCCGCTGTAAGATTAGGGTCAACATATTCTACACCAAAATTGAAATCGGGGTTTAAGAAATTTTCTTTTCCGTAAAAAGCAAGCGGGTCTTCAGGATCAATATAAGTAAGTTGTGTTCCGTCTAAAGTCCTGTTAATTATTCCTGCTCCCAATCCCAGTGTTACGGTTGAAAGCACCCCGGTTTGAATTGGAAAAGCATAAAATGCCCTGGCCAAAAGAATATTTTCATAACCGATATTATCATTAAGAATATTTATGCCAACGCCACCATAAATATCCTGAATATATGTGCTAGCATTTAATATTTGTGTTGATGGTGCATTTTCAAAACCAACCCATTGTTGACGTGCTACTATTGAGGCATTGAGTGTATTGGCTATTTCAACTGAGGCCGGGTTGAAAGTAACTTCATTGAACATATACTGGCTGAAATGAGTATCGATTTGGCCCCGTACGGGCATATACCCAATAAAAAGCAGTAAAACGATAAATAATAATATTTTTTTCATGGCGATTATATTTTTATGATACCGGCTTTATTAAAATGATAAGAACCTGTTAATTATAAATACATATTGAATTTAAAAATTTGGTCATAAAATTTTAATTTAGTCAGCAATCATTTGTTTTACAAGTTTTAATATGTTTTGGTTTAATATTGAGTTTTAAGCATGGATTGTGCCATGCTTACACTAATTCTTTCTCCGTTATTAAATGCTACCACATAAGTATCATAGCCCAACTCTCTCAATTTCCACAACAGATTATATGCTGAACGGAAATCACGAAATGTACCTGCAAGGTATCTGTGAAAACGATCTTTATCATAATAGTAAATAATGTCAATTCTTGGTAATTCATTCATGATTTTCCGGTAAAAATTGGGATGCACCGGATTTCGGGTTGCAACAAATTGAACCATAAACTCGATACCAGTGGCAAAATGTACATCTTTTGTGATGGAATTCAGATAACGAAAACTATGTTTTGGGGCATCAGCAAGAAAAGTTTTCATTTCATTGATGTCTTTGGGTTCAAAGTTTGCTCTCCTGTTTAGCTGATGTTTGTGATCTGTTCTTGCATTTTCAACGGCAAGGTTCATTTTTCCATGACCTGCAGGGTAAAACCTGTCTTCATGAATTCCTTTATGTATCAGGTAGTCCATTGCGCTATATGCTCTTTTTTGAGAGAGGTAAAAATTATAAAGATGTCCGGCTATTTCATCTGTATGACCATGGATGATAAGACCTTTATCAGGATTGGAGCGAAGGAATTCAACAATAGAATCAAGTTGTTTTTTTGAATGTGGCCTTAAGTCATATTTATCAAAATCAAAATAAATAACCGGCAAATCGTAATCGGTCAGATCTATTTCAGGTGTAACCGGAATAGGTTCCGGAGTTATATCCTCTTCGATATATTCCGGGATATCTTCTTCGATTGGTTCTTCATCAATTATTGCTATTTCATCATCTGATACGGGTTTATCTATGGGTTCTGCGGGCTCTTTTTCTTCTTCGGCAATTATGGGTGATACAGGGTCAAGATTGATGTCAAAATTATATTCAGTAATAACTTCAAAGTGGCTTGATATTAACTGGTCTTTTACCCTGATCTCTTCACGGTAATCTTCATATCCTTCATGGAAAGCTTCAATTTCATAATTCACATCGGTGCTGATGTCCGGCAATTCGTATAATCCTTTGTCATCCGTATTTACTGTATAAAAAGAGCCATCATCTCCGATTATGTAAAAGTCGAGGTTTTCAATAGGGTTTCCTGTCATTTTATCGGTTACGAGCCCTTTAAGGGTTATCATCTTAGAAACCACTCTGAAGGAATATAAATCGTCACTTCCTGAGCCTCCGGGCCGGTTTGAACTAAAGAATCCTTGTGAGTAGTCGTCGTTAATAATAAACCCGAAATCATCTGCGCTACTGTTGATTGGCGCACCCATGTTTTGAGGTGTTGAATAATAGCCTTCTTCATCAATAATTGAATAAAAGATGTCAAAACCACCCATGCCGGGATGTCCAAAGGATGAAAAATAGAGGACATTACCTGCTATAAAAGGATATGCATCATTATATGGAGTGTTTATTTCCGTTCCGAGATTAACAGGTTCATCCCAGTTGCCGTCATCATTTTTGTATATTTTATAAAGGTCATATTCACCATAACCGTCGGGATTATCGGATGCGAAATAGAGTACATTTCCTTCATCATTTATTGATGGGTATCCTATATTATATTCATCGGAACTATAATCGAACATGGTTGCTTCACCCCACATATCGTTGCTGGGATTGTACTCCGACCAGTATATGTCGCATGTTTCCCGTTCATCCTGGAATCCTCCGCAATTCATGAAATAGCCTATTTCGTTTTTTTCATCGAAGGATAAAAACCCATCATAATAGTCGGAATTTATACCTCCTCTGACCGGGGCGGGTGGGTCCCAATCGTCTGCCTGGCGATTATACAAGGCTTGGTAAATATTTGAGAAACCATGTTCGGCAATAACTATACCTTCTTCATCGCGTACTTTTGTTGAAGAGAACACAATTCTTTCTTTAGGTGTTTCCGAACGCAATGCCCAATAGATAACATTGTTGTAAAAAAGCCTGATCTCAATATCGAATTGTTCATCAAATTTTGCAGGATCATCGTGAAAGATCGGGTAGTTTTCGAGGTAGGCCACACCCCATTCTTCACCAACGCTGCTTAAACTTTTTTCGAGGGCTACTTCAAAGATGGTTTCCCTGTCATAATGCTCTTTCGAATATTGTGCGGATTCAAGCATTTTTAAACCTCTTTCATTATCGGGCTCGTATTCGAGGAATCTTTCGGCAAAATCTATTGAGTTATCAAATTCTTCCAGTCCAAGGGTCATTTCACTTAAATGCAGATAGATTACCGGTTTGTCATACCCCAGGTTTAAAGCGGTTGAATACCACTGTTTTGCTTTGCTGTAATTTAATAACTTACGGTATGATTCACCAATCTTAAATGAAACTTCACGTCTTATTTGCGGTGAATCCTCCCGTCTTAATACTCTTTCATAAACATCAATAGCTTCATGATACTGACGTTGCTCGAAAAAATTATCGCCTGCCTCAATTCTTTGCTGGGTTCTGCTTTGCCCAAAGGCCATTGTGTTTGCCAAAATTATTCCAATCAATATTATAGTTGCTTTTTTCATTCTGTATTATTACAAGGTTATATTGAATTTTTATTTTTTTATATTAGGTTTTGTTATATTATTGACCTGGTATTATAACGGTTACAGAACCTTTTATTTCAACTTTTTTATCGTATGAATGATAAGTAGCTATATAATAATATGTGCCGGGAGCTACCCTTTTTCCCTTGTATGTTCCATCCCATCCGTTATAACCCTCATAAAGTTTTTGTCCCCAGCGGTTGAAAACTGTTAAATGTAAACGAATTCCTTCTAAAATGACTTTTTCACCCTTAATGTCTCCATAACTTCCAATACCATAATTTCCGAATCTCTTGTTAAGATCAAATGCAGCTTCATCGGGAATAAAAGCATTAGGGAGTTCGAATTTCCTGAGATAGATTATAATTATATTAGAAATGCCGTCACATCCGTAATAAGAAGCTATTACTTTTACTTCTTGCCCATTTTCAATTTCGTATGTCTCGTAAACATTATCAGGGCCGGATTGTCTGAGTTCATCATCAACATAAAAATCGTATGTATGATAATTGTCGGGTGTTGCAATAAAAGTAACTGTTTGCCCGGGCAAAACTATGCTTGATGGGTCTGCCTCCAATTCAACAATTGGCGTTTCAATGTCTTTTACAAATATATTTTTTGTGATAAAGCAATCTTGCTGGTCACCGGCGGTAAATATATAGTATGGGTCTAATGGCCTGGTAACAAGAGGATTTAAATTATCAGAAAATACATTACCTTCAATGTCCATCCATGAATATACATATGGAGGCGTACCGCCTGTTACTTCAAGATGTTCACCTAAATAGACATGGTCGTCATCTTCACACAGGAAGGGGTCATCAAATACTGATAATAAGAAATCCGAAATTTCAACTTTTACCGAATCAGTGCTGGTACAACCCCATTGATTAGTTACCCAGAGAGTGTAAACTGTTGTTGTATCCGGTTTAACAAACGGGTTGGCTATATCATTAACAAGATCTTCGTCTTCAGGTTCTGATTCCCAGTAGTATGTATATCCTTCAATATGTTCTCCGCCAATAGGGACGGGTTCATCCAGGTCTGACGGTGTACAGAACAGGTAATCGTCTGCTGTTAAAGGTACAGGAGACTCAATTATATCAACATCGGTGTCGGCGGTAATACTGCATAGCAGGTTGTTTTCTCCGAATTCCCCGGTTATTGTAACTGTATAAATACCTGCCATATCAAAAGTTGCATTTTCGCGAACCGGGTTTTGCTCCGGTGATGTCCATCCATCGGGGCCTGTCCAGCTATAGTCCATCATACCATCAGGTTGTGAAAACAATTCGATATTATCACCTTCACAATACGGGCCATGATTTTCTGCCGTTGCTTCTATATCAGGATATACACGGACTATAACTTTATTTGAGTCAACACAGCCGGTTTCAATGTATGTTTCTGTAAATGTGAATGTTGTTGTAACAGTAGGACTGACCATAGGATTAGCCACTTCCGGATCGGAAATATAAGCGTCTTCGGGGTCGCTGGTCCACCAGAATGTATTAGCCGGCAAAGGCATACTATAGTCACCGCCTATTTGAATTGTGTCACCAAGACACATCTCCCTGTCCGGGCCGGTTTCAGCTTTTGGCAATGGGTGAACTTCAACTATAAAATCATATTCATTATGGCACATATCGCCTTCCACACCTTCAGTACCCGGAATATATTCATGCAAGGTGTAGGTTGTTGTAATAACCGGGCAAACCTCAATATATGATGTGGTATAATCCATAGGTTCATCAGGATTGCTTGAAAACCATTCATATTCATGTTCCGGGATGCTGTCTTTTCCTATGACAATACAATCGTTCTTACAGATTTCAAAATTTTCTTCACCATAGTGTCCGCCAACAACGGTAACAACAACATCATCGGAATTGAAGCACCCCATAGGAGGGTATTCTTCCCATAATGTGTATGTTGTTGTTACTTCGGGTGAAACCCACGGGTTATGTATATAAGGATCGCTTATTGACGGGTCATCAGGATCACTTGTCCATTCATATTCCATTCCATCTATAGCATCTTCCGGTCCTATTTGTACTGTTTCCCCGAAGCAGATAGTGACATCTTCCCCGGCATAAGTATCATCCAGTTCTTCAATGGTTATCGTTGGTGAAAGAGTCGGTCCGCAATCATTATCGTCGGTGACTTCAATATAATATGTACCGGCAGGAAGTCCTGTGAATGATCCGTCATTGATTTGTGGTCCGGCATATAATTCATCATTACGGAATAATGTATAATAAAGGTCTCCTGTTCCACCGTCAGCGGTTAATGAAAATTCACCGTTTTCATCTCCGAAACATATAATTGGGGTATAATATATAGACATGAGATCAATTATAATGGGATCGGGCTCGGATATTGTGGTTGAAGCATAAGCTTCATTGCCGTAGTCATCTTCTATATATACTTCATAAAAACCGGGACAGAGCTCGATGTAATGATATTCTTCTTCAGGGTCAAGATGCTCTTCCATATCATAGGGTTCACCGTCTTTAAACCATTCAATGTTTGTTATGCTCATCCCTGTAATTACAATAGTTATTGTTCCGTCACAATACCCAAAACAGGTGACATCTGTTGATTCTATAAGAACTGAAAGGATTGAAAGAGTTACGTATTCTGTTACAACACATCCGTTGGCGTCAATAACTTCTACTCTGTATTCACCGATACCCAGGTTTTCAAAGGTATGACCCAGGCTTACCGTATTTAATTCCTCATCTATAAGTACCCAGCTGTCATCATCCCAGATATATAAATAGTAGTCATAGTTAGCGTATGTTTCCTGGGTTATTTCTACTTCAATGTAACCGTCATATTCTGTTGGTGATGAGGGGTCTGTAGCAGCTACACTAATCAACAATTCGTCGGGTTCTGTAACTGTGATATATGCAGCAGTTTCACATCCCAGGGAGTCGATAACAGTTACTGTATATTCGCCTGCTATCAGGGTTGCTGTGTTTTCTTCCTGTTCAATTGGTTCCGGGTCCCATTCATAGCTAAAGGGAGGGAATCCTCCTTCTACGATAACTTCAGCTTCATAGGTGTCGCCATAGCAGTCTACCTCGACTTCGTCAGGATCAAAGTAAGCTGAAAGTATTTCGTCGGCAACCAAAACGGTAACGCTATCCATTTCCATACATTCAAATTCATCTTCTACGATAAGATAATAAGTGGTTACCTGTTCAGGGGCAACCTCCGGATTAGCCAGATGTTCTTGTCCTTCGAGTGAAGGGTCTTCTGGATTTGCAGTCCAGAGGTATGTAAAATCTCCGGGGCTGCCGTCAATATATTCGGCTGTGGGGTCGCCACCTAAAATGTATGTTTCTGTTTCAGGATCGCATAAGAATCCGTCTTCCCCGGCATCAGCAACGATCTCCGGATGTACGGTAATAACAACCGAATCATATCCGTCGCATCCTATACCAACCGGGAAGGAAGCTTGAATAGTATATGTGGTTGTCACTAACGGGCTTACGGTTGGTTCAAGCAGGTGTTCCTGTCCTTCCAGGGATGGATCATGAGGTTCGGATGTCCAATGATAGATATATTCTCCTTCCGGAGGAGATGGAGGCTCTATATTTGCTCCGAGTGTTACTTCAGTGATACCGGCGTTATTTGGATTGCATATTGAATCATTAGGATATGCATATGCTTCAACTTCGATAGCTTCCCAAACTATCACGGTAACAGTATCTAAGTGGTAACATCCGGGGCCATCTATATCGCGAACTCTAACGCGGTAAGTGGATGTTACGACAGGTGATACTTCCGGATGGGGGTCTGAGGATAAGAACTCATTTACCGGTTCAATGATTCTCCAGTTATATGTAAATTGATCCGGAGGAGGCACGATCGGGTCATTAAGATAATAACCTGTAGGTCCTTCACCCAGGGGTGTTCCACCAAGCTTTATAGTTATTCCTTCGCATAGATAGACATTGCCGTATTCGTCACCTCCGGCATCTGCCACTACTGTTGGAAACACATCAATTACAGCAGAATCGTATGCTATACAACCTAAAGAATCGGTAACTTCAACTGTATAAGTAGTTTTTTTCATCGGGGTAACAATGGGGTTAGAGAGGTGTTCCTGGCCTTCCAAGCTGGGATCATGTTCCTCTGCTGTCCAGTGGTATTCGTAGTAATATTCTCCGGTTTCGGGATCGTAAAACGGTTCTCCACCCGAACCGGTCGGCCAACCTTCATCACCGCCTAACTCATGCCAGCCGTAATTCATTTCGCTACATATAGCTGCATCGCTTCCTGCATTGGCATAAAGAGGTTCGGCAGCTTCATATATATAAAATCCTTTGGTTGCAGTACAGCCGATATCATCAATTACTGTAACGTCATAGGTGCCGGCAGCCAGACCGTCAATGAAGTCAACGCCTTCACCTTCGGCAATAATATTGCCATCACTGTCTTCCCATATATAATAGTATGGTGGTGTGCCACCTATGACAATTGCATGTGCTGTTCCATCTTCCCCGCCATGACAAGTAACAGGAGTAGTGATTATTTCTATGGTTATCTCATCCAGAACGGTAACCGTGATCACGTTTGATATTGCGGTGCCACATTCATTTGTGGCTAACCTCCGGTAGTGGGTTGTTTCGGTGAGGGGTTCTGTAACGGCGTACTCCAGCTCATTTGCGCCGGGTATATCGGTCCATGGGTCGCCATCTACCATATATTGCCATTGGTAAGTCCAGTCGCCATAGCCGCCAGAGGGCGAAGTAACATTTGTAAAGGGTTCGGGTATTTCATTGTAACAAATGGTTTGACTTTCCGCAATTTCACCCCCATCCATTTCGCCATAAACGGTAACCGTTATCACGTTTGATTCTGCGGTGCCACATTCATTTGTAGCTAACCTGCGGTAGTGTGTAGTTTCGGTAAGGGGTTCTGTAACGGCATACTCCAGTTCATTTGCACCGGGTATATCGGTCCATGATCCGCCGTCCACCATATATTGCCATTGGTAGGTCCACTCGCCATAGCCGCCTGATGGTGAAGTGACGTTTGTAAAGGGTTCGGGAATTGCTTCGTAGCAGATATCCTGACTTTCCGCAATTTCACCGCCATCCATTTCACCATAAAGAGTGACTGTGATCGTGTTAGATTCTACGGTGCCACATTCATTTGTGGCTAACCTGCGGTAATGAGTGGTTTCGGTAAGAGGTTCTGTGACGGCATACTCCAGCTCATTTGCGCCGGGTATATCTGTCCATGAGCCGCCATCTACCATATATTGCCATTGGTAAGTCCATTCTCCATATCCGCCGGTGGGTGAAGTAACGTTTGTAAAAGGCTCGGGAATTGCGCCATGACAAATAGTTTGATTTTCCGCAATTTCACCGCCATCCATTTCGCCGTGCACGGTAACTGTGATCACATTTGATGCTGCCGTACCACATTCATTTGTAGCCAATCTCCGGTAGTGCGTTGTTTCGGTAAGGGGTTCTGTAACGGCATACTCCAGTCCGTTTGCGCCGGGTATATCGGTCCATGAGCCGCCATCTACCATATACTGCCATTGGTAAGTCCATTCACCATATCCACCTGAAGGTGAAACAACATTTGTAAAAGGTTCGGGAATTGCTTCGTAGCAAATATCCTGGCTTTCCGCAATTTC
>PWZB01000010.1 GCA_003567625.1 Bacteroidales bacterium
AACGAATATCGATTACTCACTTAATATTTTATTTTATTTGGTGTTCGTGAGATCGCAATGTTATTCCCTTCGGTCATTGTCTCCCTTTGGTCGGCACGCTAAGTTAACGATTTTTGATTTTAGAAGTACTTAAAAATCAGAAATCTAAAATCGTTAATCCTTGCCTGCCCCGCCTGCCCCGCCTGCCCCGTAGCGAAGCGTACCGGGGTAGCCAAGCGTACCGGGGTAATGAAATGTATCGGGGTTCTTAAATCAAAAAAACTTATTTACAGACAGCCACTAATTATCCCTCCTGCTTGTAGACAAAAGAGCCTTCAGGGGTCTTGACAGTTACCGAAGCTGTGTCGCTATTCGAACAATAACCTATTATTTTCGCATCAAGGCTGAAAGACCGGCAAATGTCCATGACGGTTTGTGCGTACTTTTCATTCAGATATATCTCAAACCTGTGCCCCATGTTAAAGACCTGGTACATTTCTTTTAACGGCGCATTTGATTGTTCTTTAATGATTCCGAACAGTGGCGGTATATCAAAAAGGTTATTTTTGATAACATTGAGCTTTTTCACAAATTTCAACACTTTTGTTTGTCCGCCTCCGCTGCAATGTATCATACCATGTATGTGAGGCTCTAATTCGTCAAGTATTGTTTTGATAACCGGGGCATAGGTACGTGTTGGTGATAATACAAGCTGCCCGAGGGGCATACCTGTTTCGGGCTCCTTGTCACTCACAAGATATTTGCCTGTATAAACCACATCAGGTTCAAGATCGTTGTCATAGCTTTCGGGGTATTTTTCTGCATATATTTTAGAAAAAACATCGTGGCGGGCTGAGGTTAGCCCGTTGCTGCCTATGCCGCTGTTATATTCTTCTTCATAAGTAGTTTTGCCGAATGATGCCAGCCCGATAACAACATCTCCATGACCGATCTTTTCGTTTGTAATGATCTTTTCACGTTTACATCTTGCAGTAACAGTAGAGTCAACGATAATAGTCCTTACGAGGTCTCCCACATCGGCTGTCTCACCCCCGGTAAACCTTATATTAATTCCATTATCCCTCATCTTTTGAAGGAACTCTTCGGTACCTTCTATCACTGTTGCTATGACCTGTCCGGGTATGAGGTTTTTATTCCGGCCAATAGTGGAAGAAAGCAAAATATCTTTTGTTATCCCAACGCAAAGCAGGTCATCAATATTCATAACCACAGCGTCCTGTGCAATACCTTTCCATACATTGAGGTCGCCGGTTTCGCGCCAGTATATGTAAGCCAATGAAGATTTTGTACCTGCACCGTCGGCGTGCATCACACAGCAATGGCCCGGGCTGCCGGTCAAATAATCGGGCACCACCTTGCAGAAAGCGCCCGGATACAAGCCCTTATCAAGATTTTTGACAGCCTTATGCACATCCTCCTTTGATGAAGAAACGCCTCGCCTGCCATAAATTGAAGGATCAGCCATAATAGAATGTTTTATGCTTTATAAATAACATGGAATCAAAAATAACAAAAACAAATAACAAATAATAATATCCAAAGCTCAATTTCCAAACAAATAACAAAATCAAGTAACCAAAAAAATTGAAGAAGGAATTAAGCAATCTGATGAGGGTAATGTTGTTTCTAATGAAGATGTAAAAAAAATGATTGATAAATGGTCAGAATAGTCTGGACTAAAGCTTCAGTTAATGACTTAGAGAAGATATATGATTATATCGCAGAAGACTCTATCCGTTATGCTACAATAACAACTAATAAGATATATGAAAGAGTGCAAATAATATCTGATAAACCTTATATATGAAGAATAGTTCCAGAGTTTAGTAATAAACATATCCGGGAAATAATAACCGGGAATTATAGGATAATCTACATAATAAAAAGTGATTTACAGGTTGACATTATTAGGATTATCCCTTTAACAATTTAATTAAATAGTTTTATGAGGCTAAAGCCTGTTGATATTGTTTTAACCTGTTCCTTTAGTTATCAAGCCTCAAAATAAAGCATTCCTGCTTCTGTGCGTGACTCAGGTATATAAAGGTTTTCCTCCTTCAAACCTTCAAGGTGAAACTTTATAGCCTGATAAATATTCTGTTCTGCCTTCTCTTTTGTGTCTCCTGTGGCAATACAACCGGGCAGATCAGGTACATATACGCTATATCCGGTTTTGGTTTTTTCAAATACAATCAGGTATTTTCTCATTATTCTTTTGACTTTATTTGTGCTTGCTTCAATATACTATTTAATGTCCCTTTTGCAACCTCATCTGACAATTTATGTCCCGAAATTGTTACAACACCCTTCTTTGTTTTATGTTTATATTGTCTATGGCTACCTCGCTGTCTTGATAAATACCACCCATCAGTTTCTATTAACTATATTATTTCTTTAACTTTCATTTATGTTAAATTAGCTCAACGCTAATGACTCCAATAACGATTAGCTTTATTACTGATAATACAAAAATACAAAAAATACCTTTTGTATAAAACAAACTGAAAACGGTTAAGTATTTATTCCAGCCACCGAAGAAACTCACTCCCCATTTTTCCACGTTAACCTTATAGCCGCATCAGCGGCGATATTATGGTAACGCTGCGATAACCGGTATACCAAATAGCCGCATAGCGACAACATATTTTTTTAAAGCCTGAATGGCTTAAACAACATGTATCGAAGGAGCGATGGCATCCCTCTTAAGGAGGGTGTATCAAAACCCGAATTTTATTTTTTCATAATTGGAGTAAATATTGGAGGAATCTTCTAAACCCTCTGTTGTGTTTGAAAAAGCCAAAAACAGGCTCAACATCCACTGGCCTTTTGCTGCGATGTTTTTTCCCTTTTTCACTCAACAGAAGTTCCCTG
>PWZB01000023.1 GCA_003567625.1 Bacteroidales bacterium
GCAAAACGAAAAACCTTATTTCTCAAGGTGTCAAAAGATATGGAAAACTCCTTGTCCATCTATTTATAAAACGATTGAAATGAAAAAACATAACATCGGCCATCCATGCCTGCTTGCGTTTGCCCTTTGCAAGGAAGCATCAAGGATTGCGGCGCGATTGTCAAAGTTTGATCTTTTAAGATTTTACAGAATAATTTTCGTAATGAATATAAGGAATCTTTTTATTTTTTACGCACCAAAATTACAGATGAAACGAGCCATGCCAAATTCATTGACACACACGACGATGATTATCTCATGGCGTGCAGGCGCATCGATCCACAGGCCGGATTTCCGGTCAGTATTCAGTCGCACGAATATTTAAACATTGGCCAAAAACCTATGAATGGACAGTCCACATTGAAGTGCAAAAAGACGGCAATTATGCCATGACCTCAGATTGGAAGAGGATCAGGTAAAAAAATGCCTAAAAAACATATAACATATTTGCATAATATATTTATTGTTTATATTTTTACAATATAATTAATATGAATACGTATGGCAACATTCACCAGTACATTACCAGATGATCTGCTTGCTGAACTTTCTGTAAAAGCTGCCAGTCAGTCCGTTCCAAAAAATAAACTGATTGAAAAGGCGGTCAGACTTTATTTGGAGCACCTTGACAAGGTGGAGTACATTCAATCTTTCAAAAGAGCTGCCCAGGATAAAGACATCTTAACTATTGCTGAAGAAGGCATGGGAGATTACCTCAAACAAATTGAAGAGCATGAACAGGAATGACCGCCCGGTGTTTCAGGGAGAAATTTGGTTGGCAGATCTGAATCCATCTGTTGGTCGCGAACAATCAGGATTACGTCCTGTTGTCATCGTCAGCGGGAATATGCTTAATAAGTACATGCCGCTGGTTTTTGCTGTTCCTCTGACTACAAAGATCAAATATTATAAAGGGAATCCCATTTTGTTACCCAGCCAAGAGAATGGATTGTCAAAGAAATCTGAGATCCTGGTTTTCCAGATACGATCCATATCAAAAAACCGATTGAAGGAAAGAACCGGGAAGGTTAAGCAGGTTGAAATTGACCGTATGATCCTCACTTTAAATGATCTGTTGACATATTAGTCATGAACTCCGGTCTTCGTAAAGTCTACCTTACTTCGTCGGCAGCTTTGTGGGCAAGGTGCCAAATCATTGAACCGGCTGATGCCCCTGATCTCTTAGCATGATGTTATTTGAAACGAATAATATAATCTGGAAAAAGCGATGATGCGAACCGCTGTTGCAGAAAAAATTTTTTGTATTGGATTTTTTTATATTTTTACCCGGTAAACCGTTGTAAAAAAAACACCATGGCATACGTTTCTGTATTGAATAACAATAACAACAACTTCCCACCTTAACCGGCGGTTGCTGTTTTTGTGCCATAAAATTTACAAGCCCGCCTGTTTTTGCGGGCTTTTTTTATTTGTTATTTACTGAAAAACCATTCAAAATGCGACACAAAAGGATTTTAGAAACAGAAAAAGCCATTGCTTTTGTAAAAGAAAGCTTCGAGAAAAGCCTATCATCGAAGTTGAGTCTTGTTAAGGTATCTTCACCGCTTGCGGTAATGGAAAATACCGGCTTGAACGACGACTTGAATGGTGTTGAGGTGCCGGTTTCATTCGAACTGGGTTGGTTAAACGGACAACGGGCCGTAATAGTACATTCACTTGCCAAATGGAAGCGGTTGAGGCTTAAAGAACTTGAAATGAAACCCGGGACTGGCATTTGGACTGACATGCGTGCCCTGCGCCCTGATGAAAGCTATTCACCTTTGCATTCCATTTATGTTGACCAATGGGACTGGGAGCAAAGCATGAAGCCGCAGGACCGCAACCTGGCCTTCCTGAAAAACACTGTAAAAGAGCTTTATGAGGGATTGAAAGCAACAGAGGAAGCAATATGCAGTCGTTACCCGGACATTCATCCCATATTGCCTGAGAACATTTATTTTATTCATGCAGAAATGCTTTTGCGTCGCTATCCTGAATTAACCCCCCGGCAGCGGGAAGCGAACATAACCAGGATACATGGCGCGGTATTTATTATCGGCATTGGCGGTAAATTATCCAACGGAGAGGTGCATGATGGCAGGGCTCCCGACTATGATGACTGGTCTTCTGCCAATGACGATGGTTTCACCGGCCTGAATGGCGATATTGTGTTCTGGAACCCCATACTTGGTGATGCCATTGAAATATCATCAATGGGCATTAGAGTGGATGCCAAAACGCTCAGAAAACAACTGCTGATCAATGAATGCAAGGAGAAAGCGGGGCTGCCGTTCCACCGAATGCTTTTGAATGATGAGCTGCCCCAGAGCATTGGGGGAGGCATAGGTCAGTCAAGGGTATGCATGTTCATGCTTAGAAAAAAACACATCGGCGAAGTACAGGTGAGCATCTGGCCTGAAAATGAAAAAACTTTACTCCGGGAGCAGGGCATTTTCCTGCTTTAACATGTTGAAGATGGAAGGCGATGTTTATATGAATACGGGATCGCCGGAGGGTTTTTAATCAACACCCGTAATCATGAAATTATGCGTACATAAAAATTAATTATCTTGCTATCGTGATGGACCCCACTCTGAAACCCTATGATGGTTAAAAACGCCTGTTATATATTACTCATTACGTGCTCTTCCCTGTTAAACGCCAATGAAAGGGTAACTGATGACAGAGGGGTTATCTATTATAATCTGAATATCCACCAGGGAAGGATGGCGCCTCATGTCGCACTGCAGGCTGCCTTAAAGCAGGATAAAATAACAGGTGTCGACCTTAATGTCATTTTTTTAAACCGTAATGA
>PWZB01000151.1 GCA_003567625.1 Bacteroidales bacterium
AAAATCTGGCATGGCTACCGGAAGTGCATTCTGGAATGACAGGTTCAGATTCGAAACCGCATTATTATGTTTACGATTATCTTGGAGATGATGTGGAAGAGGCAAAAGCAACCGAAAATTACAAAAACTATGGAGTTTTGTATAACTGGAATGCGGCGCAGGATGCCTGCCCTCCGGGCTGGCGATTGCCAAAATTTGCTGATTGGCAGGAGTTGGCAGGTTATCTGGGTGGCGGTTCAGTGGCAGGCGGAAAATTAAAAAGCACACGAACCCATCCCGATCCACACCCAAAATGGCTTAGCCCCAACAAAGACGCTACAAATGAAAGCGGCTTTACAGCTGTGCCGGGAGGTCAAAGGATACGTAGTATGATAAAACCGCCCGGCAAAGCCCAGCGGCCCTTAAATGTGCCGGGAGGTCATAGGAGAAGTAGTATGACGTTAGAGTGCTTTTTTTTGCTAAGCCAAAGGTCATTTTATTGGTCTTATCAACAGGATTCTTTACCATATATTATATATTTAATACATGATTATACAGGTATTTATTATTATTATGAAAATATACCTCTTGATATGGGTATATCAATTAGATGCGTAAGAAAAGATAATTAATATAGCTTTTTTGATATTTTTAAAAATAAAAACCTATGAAAAATTTCAGAATAAAAATATTGCAACTTAGCACATTGATATTGCTGGTTTTTGTTTCGATCACATACGGGCAAGACCAACAATCAAACACTTTAACCCCTGAACAGCAAAAGGCTATTGAAAATCAAAGGCAACTTGAAGAAAAATATAATGTTATCCGTATAACAGAACCACCAATTGACCTTGATAAAGTACCGGAAAATGCTTATGAAAAGGGAGTTTTACGCATAAAGCTGATGCCATATATGGACAAAAGCTTTGACCGGCGTTATTTCCATGCAGGCAACAAAGGTTATGTTGAAACCGGAGTAAAGTCTTTTGATGAGATAAACAAAGCTATTGGAGCACAAAAATATACACGTATATTTGATGCGCTGTATGATACACCTGGCTCTGCATCCGTAAAATATCGCGAACGGCACCGGGCATGGGGTTTTCACCTTTGGTATAAGATTGAGGTTTGTGAAAAAGCCGATATCATAGAAGCCGTGAAAAAAATCGAAGCTTTGCCTGATGTTGAGATTGCCGAACCTGTGTATAAAAAAAGATTAATACATAACGATTTTAATATTAATAGCGGACAGGAATCCGTTATTTCTCAGAAAAATAGTGCCGGCAGAACAGAGGGGTGGATACCGGACGATGAATTGTTTGAGCAACAATGGCACTATCATAATACCGGTCAGGATACCCCTCATGGCAGTGGAACGCCAGGATGTGATATTGATTTGATAAAAGCATGGGATATAGAGACCGGACATCCCGATGTCAGAGTTGCAATCATTGACGCCGGCATTCAGCTTGACCATGTTGATTTGGAAGGTAATGTTTCAGGACCACACAAAAGTTTTGTAGATGGATATGGTATTAAAAGAAATGCGCATGGCACACATGTGGCTGGAACAGTAGCAGCAGTGAGTAACAATGAAATAGGTGTTGCGGGAGTAGCAGGAGGCTCTGGCAATAATAACGGAGCAGGATTAATGTCTTGTCAGATTGTTGTTGGAGCTAGTTTTCCGATTTGGGGTGCAACACATCATGCACCGGTTTGGGCAGCCGACAATGGCGCTGCAATCTCATAAAACAGTTGGGGTTATGCGGAGCCTAACACATACAATCAACTTGATCTTAATGCTATAGATTATTTTAACAGTAATGGTGGGGGCGATGTAATGAATGGTGGACTGACCATCTTTGCAGCACTCAACGAGAATTGTTCTTTGCCTTGGTATCCTGCATACTATAGCGGAGCAATGGCAGTTGCTGCTACCGATAATAACGATCAAAGAGCAGAATTTACCAACTATGGTTATTGGATTGATATCTCTGCACCGGGAAGACACGTATTTAGCACAAGATCATCAACTTATGAAGATGATACCACTATAGTAATACCACCACCAGTAATACCCTCTACAGAATTGTATGGCACAAATTCACCTTATTCTAATTCATCCGGTCCTAATGAACGTCACCAGGACAATTCTTATGCTTATATGAGTGGCACATCCATGTCTGCTCCGCATGTATCGGGTGTAGCAGCCCTTGTAATATCTTTTGCACACAGGAACGGAATTACCTTGAGCAACACCGATGTCTGGAATATATTGGTCAACAGCGCCGAATGTATTGACCACCTTAATCCCGGCTATGAAGGGAAATTGGGCTCAGGTCGCCTAAACGCATATTATGCTTTAGATTATGTTTTGTGCCAGCCAAAATATTTTGAAAACCAGACAGTTCAATCTGACAAAACTATTAATTATTGTCATACTGTTTTACGAAATGTTGTAGTGAGCGGCGCAACACTTATCATTAATTCTGATAAAGCGGTAATAGAAGATAACGTTACGGTACAAGATGGCGCAAAACTTATTATTAATGCTGATAATGTGAGAATAGATAAAAATTTTGAAACCGAGTTGGGCTCTAAGCTGGTAATAAATCCGAACTGACAAAAGCAATTTAGATTGTTTAAAATAAAATGATATGTTTACTTCAACATCATTTACAAGGATCATTTTGCGTTTGGTTGAACCCCGGATTTCACAAACATATATCATATTTACAATAGTAATGTTGAGACTACTCTAAAAAATGTTTTCCCGCAGATGTCGCAGATTTTCGCTGATAAATTTAATTGATTATCAGGAATTTATAATCTGCGCATATCAGCGAAATCTGCGGGAAATAATATT
>PWZB01000073.1 GCA_003567625.1 Bacteroidales bacterium
AATTGCTTTATCAGCAAAGCCGTGCCATTGATGATCGTGAAGAGCGGCGAAGTTTTGTTGTGGATGAGTTGAAGCAATTCAGCGAACAGCACCAGGCTGACCTGCTTTCACTTCTTAAAGAGATGGAAGCGGCAGGCAAGGTTAAAGATATACGTCCTTTATGGATTGCCAACCTTGTTAATTGCAAAGCCAAGCCCGGTGCTATAAGCGAGCTGATGACGCGTAAAGACCTTGCAAGGATTGATCACAACAAAGTCCGTAATGTTTTGATGACAGATATGGACAACAGCGGCAGGGCTATCATTGAACCTGATAAGACAAAAACCAGGAACCTTGCATGGAATGTAACCCTGGTAAATGCCGACAAGGTATGGGACGAAGGATACACGGGCGAAGGCGTAATTGTAGCGGTTCTGGATACCGGTGTCAATTACAATCACGTTGATATAACTGACAATATGTGGGAACACCCCGATTTTCCGAATCATGGATATAATTTTGTTGACAACAACCACAATACCATGGATTATGGTGGCCATGGCACTCACTGTGCGGGCACTGTTGCCGGGGATGGGACTGCAGGCACCGGCACGGGCATGGCTCCCGATGCCACCATTATGATCGGTAAGGTATTGGGTGGTGGAGGCAGCGGCACTGAAGCAGGCGTATGGGCAGGCATAGAGTTTGCCGTTGAATACGGTGCACACATAATGAGCCTCTCACTGGGCTGGCAACATCAATGGGGCCCAGACCGTTCTACGTGGAGGACCACCATGAACAATGCCCTGAGTGCAGGGGTGATAGCTTCTGTGGCTGCAGGTAATGAAGGAGGATGGGGCGGACAACCACCACCCAATGAAGTACGTACACCCGGCGATGTGCCGCCTCCATGGCTGCACCCCGACCAAACACTCGAGGGAGGAATATCCGCCGTGGTATCGGTAGGCTCAACAACACAAAATGATGTCATCTCAGGGTTTTCCAGCAAAGGCCCGGTAACATGGCAAAATGTATCACCTTTTTTTGACTATGAATACAACCCCGGGATGGGCCTTATACGACCCGATGTGGTAGCACCGGGATCAGATATTTTATCCCTTAGACACGACAACAATACAGGCTATACAACTATGAGCGGTACTTCAATGGCTGCTCCCTGCGTAGCAGGAGTTATGGCATTGATGATATCAAAAAACCCCAACTTAACCCCCGAAGAAATCAGCCAGATATTGGAAGAAACAGCTATTGATGTCGGACAAACCGGGGGTAAAAGCAATACCTATGGCAGCGGACGTATTGACGCACTGGACGCCACAAATGAAGTAACTCACGGATACACAGTTACATTTATAATTGAAGATATATGGGGAAATGATATAGACAACGCAACAATAACAATCGGAGAAGAAACCTATGAAGAAGGCGAATATGTTATCGAAAACATGCCGCCGGGTACACATGAATTTGAAGTAGCCGCACCAGATCACCTCGATTATGCAGGTGAATTCGAAGTCATTGATGAAGATATAGAAGTAAATGTTGAAATGACACCACTCTACACCGTGACATTCAATATCAAGGATATCTGGGGAAATGATATAGACAACGCAACAATAACAATCGAAGAAGAAACATTTGAAGAAGGTGAATATGTTATCGAAAACATGCCGCCGGGTATGCATGAGTTTGAAGTAACAGCACCAGATCATCTCGATTACCAAGGTGAATTCGAAATAATTGATGAAGATATAGAGGTTGATGTTGAAATGGTGCCGGTTTACACCGTTACATTCAACATTACGGACATATGGGGCAATGACATAGATAACGCAACAATAACAATTGACGACAAAACCTTTGAAGAAGGTGAATATGTTATCGAAAACATGCCGCCGGAAATATATGAATTCTCAATAACCGCACCAAATCATCTCGATTACTCAGATGAATTCGAAGTCGTTGATCAGGATATAGAAGTAGGTGTTGAAATGACACCGCTTTACATTATCATATTCAATATACGAGACAAATGGGGAAACAATATAGATAACGCAACAATAACGATCGAAGACGAAACATTTGAGAAAGGTGAATATGTTATTGAAAACATGAAACCCGGAAATTACGAATTTACCGTATCTGCCCAAAATTATCACGATTATAACAATGAATTTAAAGTTGTTGATAAAAATCTGTATTTAGACATAGTATTGGAAAAAGATAAGACATATATAGGAGATATTACAGCCGGTAAAATAAATATCTTCCCAAACCCGGCACAAAATACGGTAAAAATAGAATTTTATAACAAAAACCCTGGTGATGTTAAAATTTCATTGGTAAATTATACAGGACAAATTATTAAAACCAGGGAAGCAGGCAATATTCAGGGCAAAGCGAATCTCGAACTGAACCTCTCGGGAATAAAACCCGGAATTTATTTCCTGTTGATCGAAAACGAAACATTCTCTACTCACAAACTTATCATAAAATAAGAGGGAAATTGTTTTTCGGTATTCAAAAGACAAAAGGGCTGCCTTGTTATTGTGTTATTTTTGTTAATTTTGTTGTAATTTACATAAGTGTTACAATGACAAGTCAATATTAATAATCAACTTTAAAGCAGATTAAAATAAATTAATGCAAATTTATTGTTATTAATCATAAATATTTATTTGAATCTCTTTTTATGAAAAAAAATATTAATTCTTTAGTTTTCTTAATTATTTGCCCCTTTTTGATATCCCCTTTGCAGGCTCAGCCTGAGGCAACTCCGGCATTGCAGGAAGTGGTTTCTGAAAAGGGTGAAGAAGAGTTTATTTCTGTTAAC
>PWZB01000096.1 GCA_003567625.1 Bacteroidales bacterium
GTGAATTCCGGGAAAGTGATGTTATTAAGGATATCGTGGTTGCCAATCATATGGGAAGCCCTGTGTATATGCGTGATATTGCAGAAGTAAAAGATACACTGAAGGAAAAAACCATAGATGAGCGTATCAACCGCCAGGAAGGCCTTCGCTTTTTTATTCAGAGACAAAGCGGTGCTAATAGTGTTGAAATTGCACGGTCTGTTAATGAACTGATACCCGAGCTTGAAAAAAACCTGCCGCCTGACATAACTATCATTCCAATATTTGACACATCGGAATTTATTGTTGATTCTATCAATAACCTTACTGATGTGTTAATTTATGCTGCAATATTTGTTGTGTTGGTTGTGCTTGTTTTTCTGGGTAAATGGCGGGCAACATTTATTATATTCCTAACATTACCTGTATCTCTGATCACTGCTTTTATTTATCTTGATATTTCAGGCAATACATTAAATATAATTTCATTGTCATCTTTGGCTATTGCAATGGGGATGGTTGTTGATGATGCCATCGTTGTTCTGGAGAATATAACAAAGCATATTGAGCGGGGCTCATATTCAAAGGAAGCTTCAATATTTGGTACCAACGAGGTTGCTCAGCCGGTTATAGCTTCTACATTGACTGTAGTAGCAGTGTTTTTCCCTATGACCCTTATTACGGGCATGATGGGGTTGTTCTTTAACCAACTTGGCTATATTGTTGTAATAACAGTCAGTGTATCCACTATTGCTGCATTATCGCTGACCCCAATGTTGTCTTCAAAATTTTTGGGTAAAAGAACAAAAAGAAGTGGATTTGGACTTAAAATTTCTAAAGCGTTTAGTAACTTTTTTGATGGTCTTGATAATGTTTATACTTCAATATTGGGATGGGCTCTAAAAAACAAATGGAAAGTAATTATTTTATCCGGCTTATTATTTCTTGTAAGTCTTTTATCATTAAGAGTTATTGGAACAAGCTTTTTCCCGGAATCTGATCAAAATCATGTTCGTGCTGAATTAGAGTTGCCCATGGGAATGAGGCTTGAAGAAAGCTCAAAGACTGCCAGAGCTATAGAGGATATTATTGAGGATAAATATCCGGAAGTTGAAAGGTATTCGGTTAGTGTAGGAAGTGGCGGAGGAATGTTTGGTACTGGAGGCGGGGCTCCAAATGCTATTTCCATTCGTATGGGGCTGATAGATTTAACCGAACGTGACAGGGATGTTTTTGAAATCGCAGAGCTATTACGTCAGGACTTTAATGAATTTCCCGAAATTGTAAATTATACTGTTTCTACTGAAGGTGGTGGAGGTATGGGTGCTGGTGCACCTATACAGGTTGAAATATATGGAGATGACTTTGACGTGACCAACCGGATAGCTAATGAATTGGCTGAGCGTATGGAAGATATCCGGGGCCTCAGGGATATTGATATTAGCCGTGGTGAGGACAGGCCAGAGTTAAGGATAGTGCCTGACCAGGAAAAGATGGCAAGTTTTGGGCTCACTAATGCAACTTTATCCAATGCTGTCAGGAACCGCATGGATGGTATGATGGCCACACTGTTCCGGGAAGCAGGTGAGGAGTATGATGTTGTTGTCAGGAATAAAGAACCTTTCCGTGAATCTATTTCAGATATAGAAAACATTGTGGTTCAAAATCCTACAGGACAAAACATCAGGCTTAAAGAGGTGGCATCAATAGAAGAGTATTTTACACCTCCAAATATAGAACGAAAGAATCGTATAAGATACCTTACCGTGTCGGCTTCACTTTATCAACGTTCATTAGGTGATGCTACTGCAGATATCAGAAGTGAAGTTGATAATATAGAGATACCTGGTGATGTTTTCATTGAGTTTGGCGGTGATATTGAAGAACAGCGGGAGGCTTTTGCCGACTTGCTATTGTTACTTGCACTGGGTATATTCCTGGTTTATGTGGTAATGGCAGCGCAGTTTGAGAGCTTTAGAACGCCTTTTATTATTATGCTTGCAATTCCTTTTGCCTTTACAGGTGTAATGATTGCTTTACTGTTAACAGGTACAGAGCTTAGCGTTATTTCGGCAGTAGGAGGCATTATTCTTGTTGGTATTGTTGTTAAGAACTCTATTGTTCTTATTGACTACACAAATCTTATGAATGATCGGGGTTTGACAGTAGCAAGATCTGTTTTTACTGCCGGCAGATCACGGCTGAGGCCGGTGCTAATGACCACAGTTACGACTGTACTTGCCATGATACCTCTTGCATTAAGCCAGCGCGAAGGTGCTGAAATATGGCAGCCAATGGCCATTGCTGTTATTGGCGGGCTTACATTTTCAACACTTATTACATTGGTATTTGTCCCTACTACATACGCTCTGCTTGGAAGATTCAGAGTTAAAAAACAGAGAAGAAAATTTCATAAAAAGTTGTTGAATAGTTGATGGGTTTATAAGTTTGCCCTGTCAATCAAACATATAACCTGAAAATAATTAATGATAAAAATTACTTGAAAAGATGAAATCAATATTTATAGTCTTTAATCAGGCCCTCACTGAAAATGTGATTAAAATGCTTGACAGCAACAACATCAGGGGATTTAGTCAATGGGATGATGTAAAGGGCAGGGGTTCCGAAAAGGGTGAGCCCCACATGGGTACGCATACCTGGCCGGCACTAAATTCGGCAGTAATGACTATTGTTGAAGCGTCTGAAGTTGAGAAAGTGCTCAACGGTGTGAGAAAAATCAACGAAAAAGCTGAAAAACAAGGAATAAGAGCTTTTGTATGGAATGTGGAAAGCATGGTTTAAAAAAAATATCTGTCTACTTCAACTTCGAAGGCGAACAACTATA
>PWZB01000038.1 GCA_003567625.1 Bacteroidales bacterium
GCAGCAGCAATCATATCATCAGGGTGAACCTGGATTGAAAGATAGTCATTGGTATCAATAAATTTGAACAACAAAGGAAATTCCGTACCATACTTTTTAAAAACTTTTTCACCTATCAGATTTTCCATATATACCTCTGCAAGTTCAACTATATTATTACCCGCCAAAAAACCGTTTCTGACAACGGATAAATTATCCTGCACTCCTGACAACTCCCATGACTCGCCGCAATTTGGCAATGGGCTGAAATTTTTGCCCAGGATGGTTTTAAGGCGTTTACCACCCCATATCTTGTCTTTAAAAATCACCTCAAATTTTAGCGGATACAACTTGCGCATAATAACTAACCTGTATAAGATTTACTCTTCATATAAAATAATGGATGAGAAAATATAGGTTTACTTAAGCTGATAAAGAAAATAGAATAAGAACCAAATCATTCAGGCCATTTGACATTATTATCATCGTCCATCATCACACCCCAGCTTACCGATACAAGTGTTTTATCATCAAAATAAAAATCCATTACCGCATCATTAAACGATAGCCGGTATTCTCCCCAGTCTTCATCTCCGGATTCAATATCTGTAAAACCATTTTCACGCATCAGTTCAATGATATCTTCCTTTTTTAAATCAAAAATTTTTTTCCCAAAAAGGGTAACGTCATAGTTGTTGCTATCAAAACAGGTTAGCTGTTCGTTAAGGTCTTTTTCAAAAAATACAGAAAGGCCTTGCTCATCATAATTCCAAACAATTGCATCCGACACTTCTTCTTCTTCTACTTCAATGACATCCGTTTCTGAAGGCTTACCAAGATAATTCTCTACATCTTGCTTTGTTGACCCGAATTTAACTTTGCCTAAACCTGTTAAGGGCTTGATAACTAATTTTTCTTGCATAATTTAATAATTCGATTAATAAATAAAATAATAAGCATGGTTTTTTTTGAAACAGTTATTCAAAAGTTTTAGAATTACCGGGGCTGCTTATTCTTTTTGCAAATATAATTTATTATTTCATTTATGTTTTAAAAACATTTTCATGCTGAAACATTATTTAAAAGGTGAGTCAGGTTCTCTTGACATTTTTTTATAGACCATTTTGTCTATAAATGAAGGGAAGAATTTATTTAGCCATACAACCAGTTTACCTTCACATGTAAGCGTAAGTGTATTTTTTCTTTTATTAATGGCTTTGATAATATGTTTGGCAACAGATGAAGCCTCCATCATTTTATTTTCATTACGGGGTGATTCTCCTTGCGGAACTCCTTGATAATTGAGAGCTTTTTTACGAATTTGAGAAGAAGTGAATCCCGGGCAGGCAATCAGTACATGTAAGCCTGTTTTAAGATTCTCAATGCGAAGTGCTTCCAAAAAGCCATGAAGTGCAAATTTTGAAGCAGAATACCCGGTCCGCGCGGGCAATCCTTTATAACCGGTAATTGATGAAACCCCTGCTATGCTGCCATTGCTTTCAAGCAGGTATGGCAGAGCATATTTGGTGCAATAAACAGCCCCATAAAAATTAACATCCATAACTTGTTTTAATACATCTGTATTTAATTCAGAAAACAAAGCACGCATTGAAATCCCCGCATTGTTAATTAGTATATCTATCCGGTTAAATTTTTTTACTGCCATCTCAACCATATTTCTACAATCTTCTTGCTTTGTAATATCTGTTGGTACCACCAAAGAACGGCTCTTATAATGTTCTTTTTTCTTAATAAGAAGATTCATTGGCTCAACAGTCCTGGCTGCCAAAACAACCTTCATGCCAACCTCAAGGCAGAATTCAGCCAATGCATAGCCAATTCCCGAAGATGCCCCGGTGATAATAACTACTTTGTCTTTAAGTCTTTTCATAAATATTCATGCCATTTTATTATGCAAATTTCATTTTTTTGTTTATGAAAAACAAAAAAGTTTTTACTTTGCTGATTTTTGTGTGACGAACAATTAATTTGACCTTTGTTCTTTTTTTATTAAACATGTTTATTATCCTACTGTTATATTAATTATAAGCTATAGAATATTAAGGAAATTGAAAAAAAATGGAACAGATATTTAATTGCTAAAGTAAAATTATTATACCGGTAATGGTATCCTATGATAATATGATAAAAAAAAACCTTACTGTTTTTATTCTTCTGATTGGTTGCTTTGTTTCCGAACTATACTCGCAAGATATGCTTGGTATTACTACAAGCAATAATTCCGGCGTTGGCCGTGCCTTTATAAATCCTGCAGCAACAATTAAATCTCAAAAATATTTTGATATTCTCATTGTTGGTGGTGATATATTCAAAAATAATAATTACCTCTATATTCCATCGGAAGATTACAGTTTTACCGGTTTTTTCAGAGAAGATTTTCCGGAATATGACGGTGAGCCCGGCAAATACTTTTTAGACCGTTATACGCAGTATGAAAAATACGGCTTTGCTAATATACGTTTAATTGGTCCTTCCGTTATGATAAGTTATGATGAACATTCATTTTCAGTACATAATTCTTTTCGGACAATTTTTTCCGCTAATAATGTCCCGTATGATTTAGCAAAATTTTCACTTGAGGGATTGGATTATTCCCCGCAACAAAACACACGTTATGTAAATGAAAAGCCATTTGATATCGGTTCACTGAGCTGGGCAGAGCTGGGTGTAACTTATTCAGGGCTGTTATTTGACAGGTGGGACGAAAGTTTTTCAATTGGAACAACCATAAAGTATCTTTCGGCGTATCACGGGTTTTTTATAGACAGCAAAGATTTAGATTATGAAAGTACGGACGATGGGGATTTAATAGTATATAGGTACAATGCGGAAGCAGGTTTTTCTTTACCGGTAGATTACCAGGATAATACGTTTTTTGGTATTGAATCTCCGGTAAGAGGCAGGGGGGTATCAATTGACCTGGGCATATCTTATACACGTACAATAAAACCAAAAAAGAGCCGTAGCCTGGATTGGCTATATTCGCAACCCTCTTATTCGCCATATATTTATCGTATTGGTTTTTCAATTCTCGATATAGGATTTATTCATTTCAACAGGAATGTCAGGCACCTGGTTTTTGATAATGTAAGCGGAATATGGGAAGACATCAATTCGGTGAATTTTGATAATACGGATGTATTTATTGCTGAAATGACGGAAGTCTTTACTGAAGACGATGAAGAATTATTACAGGATTCTGAATTTACCGTTTTCCTTCCTTCGGTTGCCAGCTTGCAATTTGATTACAGGCTGAGAAACAATTTTTATGTTCAGGCCATATGGATGCAGGATCTGCCGTTAATAAAACCACGTATTTCAAGACCTTCTTATGTCGGGATTGTTCCAAGGTATGAAACATTTTTTTTCGAAGCCGCATTGCCGGTCTTAGTTTACCATTATCGCCAGCCAATGCTCGGATTATCATTGAGGTTTTTGTACCTTACGGTAGGAACAGAAAACCTGGGTGGCTTGCTCGGATATAATGACTTTTACGGGCTTGATTTTTATTTTTCACTTCAGTTTAACCTTGATAAAGGCAGGCTCGAAGAAACCCGGTGTTTGATAAAGCAATGTTTTGACCATTGGAGATAATGATTTTTTTAAAGATCCGGGCAAAATAGTATTTATTTAAAGTGCAGTTTATATAGTTGGTTGTTAAATTGCCTTTATAGCCGGGAAGCATAACGGGGGCTGCGGGGCGAACGGTATGAAGCGACGGTGGCTGTCACGGAGTTGCACTGTATGAAGGATCATGGTGATTTATAATTATTTCAAAACGGCTGGTATCGTGGAAAGGTTCAAACTTTAGCTTCTCAAGAAGATTATCTTTTGTATAATTATCAAAAACATTATCATCAAAAAGATCCATAAAAATTCTCCAAACAAGTTCGGAGCAAAAAAAAGCGGTTGAATCTTCAAAATTAAAAGAATGGTCAAACGGGACTTTCTTATCCAGATAATATCTTGCGCGATAGCTGATCTGCCTGCCAAAATCATTATCGTTATTTTGCGGTCTGTTATAACGGGTAATAAGGACAGAATTAGGACGGCTATGGCTTATAAATCTTTCAAGGTTATCAATCTGAATACCATCAAAATCCGATATGGTTTGAGAAACGGAATGGATAACATATAAATCGCCCGCACTGTCCTGGCTTATTACACCAATATGTGATACAGGTACGTCTTCCTTCAGCGTCTTTAGTATAATGGTACTGACAATGCCATAGCCTTGCCTCATTATTATATCACCGTCCTGAATAGCAGAAAGCTCTTCAGAAGACAGGACATAATTCTTACCGGAACACTCCCGTTTCCATGTGGTTGCATTTTCACATGAAAACAAGAGTAATAAACCGGCATATACAGTTATTAGTATTAAAAATAATATAATACTGTTTTTAACAGGAAAGGTCAACAAATTAATTTAAATAATTAAACAACATTTTTTCAATACTTCTCTTTATACAAAGAGATTTGTCATTAAAGAGGGCTTTCTTTTTTCATGTCGACCAGCCATTTACCATCTTCTTTCACCAGGAAAATCTCTTCTTTTTCATCATCTGCCATATAGGTGCATTTTGCCTCGTCTCCTTCTATTTCACATTTAACATCACTGATTTTACGGGGCTCAGCGTCTTCAGTCTCTCCAAACTCCTCACCAAGCTCTCCAAAAACTTTAAAAGATTCAAGAACTTCGTGTGTGTCTTTTGTACCTAATTTTTTTGCTTCATCAAACTCGCCTTTTTCCAGGTATTCCAAAAAATCTTTAGCAACTTGTTCAGGGGTTTGAATTGTTTCACAAGCAGAAAAAATCATTCCTGCAGCTAAAACAATAGTGATCAATTGTAATGCTCTCATTTTTCTTTATTTTTGTTATAAATAATTTTTTAGATGAACAAAAGTATGTTTTTTTTAATAATAAAAGAATAAAAAATTTTTTGGCAATATATTGTTTAAGATTGCTGGTAAAATCACAATTTTACATATAATCAAATTATGCAAATCAGTGTTGATAATTATCCATGACTAACACCAACGTTTGTAGTCAGATGATATTGTTAACGCATTATACTGTGCTTTTGTTTCAGAAAAAAATAACAAAAACAAATATCTTGCTTTTTATTATTAACCTTTTTATTGTCCAAATAAAATACATTGTATAAAATAAAATGGAGGAATTTATAAGATATTTAAAAAATCGCTTTAAACAGCCGTTGCTGCCGAATAAGGCTCATAATGAAATGTTGCCGGGAACCGGTAATAAACATTCCAGCGAGCCCGGCGATATTTCGAAGGCGGCAAAATCCGGTGTATTGATATTATTTTATCCAAAAGATGATAAAATATTCACTGTTTTTATAGAACGGCCCTTATATGACGGCGTACATTCAGGCCAGATAGCTTTTCCCGGCGGCAAAACGGAATATAACGATAAAACCCTTGCTGAGACAGCTATACGTGAAGCTAATGAAGAGATAGGAATAGAAAAACGCAAAGTGGCAGTAATAGGAAGCTTATCTGACGTTTTTGTTTCTCCAAGTAACTATATTATTACTCCTTTCGTAGGTATTTATAAGAATGAACCGCTGTTTAGCATTGATGAAAAAGAAGTGAAAAGATTGATCCAAATCCCTTTCTGCGAAATAGTTAAAAAAGAAAATATAGCTAAAGCAAAGGTTGAAGCCTCTGATGGTATTATATATGAAGTGCCTTGTTTCAAATTTGGCAATAATATAATATGGGGGGCAACGGCTATGATACTAAACGAATTTATTTATCTGTGGAATTCTAACAGGTGATTTTTTATACTGATTTTGTGAATAATTCAGGTTAAATCCCTCAATTTATAATTTATTTGGCCTGAAGATTACTAGACCACCATAGGTGTTAAAAAATTCTTGCATCATACAAAGAAGAAAAAAGACTTCTTATCGAGATTGTTTTGGTATTAATCTGAAACCTTTGCAGATCATGACTTTTTCATTATTTTACTATTTTATTTCGGATTATTTTCATTAATTTAGCATGGGTATTAATAAAATAAAAACTTGATTCAGATAATATTAATTAGTAAAATATCATGAAAGTTTTCCCACGATTATTTAAACTACTTTTGATTTGCGCACTTTTGTTACCGGTCAAAATATTCGGACAAACAGATTACAAGGTACAGTCTATGTTTATTTATAATTTTACTACTTTGGTAAACTGGCCTTCAGATTATCAGTCGGGCGAATTTGTATTAGCTGTTTTTGGTAGCAGCCCCATGTATGAAGAGTTTCAGGATATGGCACGAAAAAGAAGTGTAAGCGGCAGGCCTATCGTTGCCAGGCAATTTACTAGGGTAACAGAAATATCTAAATGTCATATAATATATGTTCCGGCAAGATATTCAAGAAGCCTGTCTGATATAGCAAATCACCTGAAAAGAAGGAATATCAATGCCTTGGTTGTTACCAACGCAAGGGGCTCTATAAGAAACGGTGCTGTAATTAACTTTACTGTTCGACAAGAAAGACAACGTTTTCAAATCAGCCAGCAAAACGCCGAGAATATGGGGCTGACTTTGGGGGGAGATATTGTCCGGCTGGGTATTTCAATGGATTAATATTAATGTGTTTTTATTAATTTAATACCATATTATTAATTATTTTTATTTTAAAATTTCAACCGGAAGCTTTTTAATTATTATTACAAAAGCATAATTCCGGTTGTTTTATTTAATAAAACTTATTTTATCTCTGGTAATTATAAATTTTTTAAATAAATTTGGGAAATATTATTTTCGTATTTGTTTATAGATTTTTATAGTTGTTTAAACACCTGCATCATATTTAATAAAGGATAATCGAATAACTGGTAAAAATATCACCTCATGAAAATAAAAATGACAATCGGTCGAAGAATTGGGTTTAGTTTTGCTGTTCTTATTTTATTTTTCTTAATTATCAATTTTTTATCATTATCTGTTGTAAATGAAAGCCAAAGAATAAACAGGCTTAATAGCGAAGTATATGTTCCTTCAATGAGTTTATTGATGGAATTCGGTAATATGATAGTTACTTCCGAAAAACTTATTGGTAACTGGATATTTGTTCAAAGTATTGATGATACAAGAGACAAAAATGAGTTGCGTGAAATAAACCGTAAAGAATATCCCGAGTTAAAAATGCAAATAGAAGAAATTTCTGTTAATTGGGAAGAAGAAGAACGGGAAAAGCTTGACAGTGTTTTCAAGCTCGTTGATGAATTGTTTCTGACACATAGGTTTGTAATGAATGAATTGAGTGATTTTGCCAGCTATGATGACCCTATGGTAGTTTTTGAGATCAGACCCATGATGGAACCCGGTGGTGAAATTGTTGAATATACACGCCAGGTGCTTGATGATCTGAATGATTTAATTGAAATTCAGCAAAACAATGTCAGGGAAGGTAATATTAGATTGACACAATCACTCGATAATTTTAGAAGAAGTAATTTTGCTATGATCATTATTCTGATAATTGGCGGATTTATAATATCTTCTTTAGCAATACGAAATATTTCAAAGCCACTTATTTCATTGCGCGATGTGCTTGGTTTCCTGGGTTATGGAAAGCTTCCCGACAGAGGTATGATAAAACGCTCAAACAATTTAGAGATCAATCAGATGGCTGATGCTATGGAAAAATTAATCAACGGCATGAAGGAAAAAGTCACCTTTGCTAAAGAAATCGGACGAGGCAATTTTGATTATGATTATAAACCCCTTACCGAAGAAGATATGCTGGGCAATTCCCTGATTGATATGAGAAAAAGCCTGCAAGCTGCCGCCAAAGAAGAAAAGAAACGACAGATTGAAGATGAAAAGCGCAACTGGGCTACTCAAGGTATTGCAAAATTTGCCGAATTATTGCGCCAAAATAATGATGATATTAAGGAATTATCTTTCATTCTTATCAAAAACCTGGTTAATTATATTGATGCAAACCAGGGAGGTATGTTCATTCTCAGCGATGATAAAGAAAATGGAGAACGTTTTGTTGAATTGACCGCTTGTTACGCATACGAGAGAAGAAAATATAAGAAAAAGAAGATTTTTAAAGGTGAGGGCCTTGTAGGCACTTGTTTGCAGGAAGGAGAAACAATTTTCATGTCTGATGTGCCTGATGAATATATGGCCATTACCTCAGGATTGGGTGATTCAAATCCACGCTCTATTCTGATTATACCACTAAAACTTAATGATGAAATATTTGGCGTGATTGAACTTGCTTCATTCAATATTTTTGAACCTTACCAGGTTGAATTTGTCGAAAAAATCGGTGAATCAATTGCTTCTAGTATTTCAAGCGTGAAGATCAATATTCGTACCAATGAGTTGCTTGTACAATCGCAGAAACAAAGTGAAGAAATGCGTGCCCAGGAAGAAGAAATGAGGCAAAACATGGAAGAAATGCATGCTACGCAAGAAGAAATGGAACGAAAAGAATTAGAAAATCGTGAATTTTTTGACACGGTTAATAAAATAAACGGAATTGTGAATATATCTGTTGACGGATCAATAAAATCAGCAAACCGGTTGTTTTGCGAAAAACTTAAATACAGCCAGCAAGAGCTGGCAGGCCAAAGCCATACAGTATTATTTAACAAGAACTTCCTGGAGACAGCCTCCTATAAAAAACTATGGGATGATGTTAATAGTGGTAAACAAGTTACTTCAGAATTAAAACTCATTGACCGGGATAAAAATGAAATAAAGGTGAAAGCTACATTCGGTGCAATAAAAGATAAATCAGGGGCTATAATAAGATTAATTTTGATCGTTTCGCAGTTTTATGAAAATTGATTTTTTATTATTATGATTTTTCTAATTGGATTATAAACAATTTTTAGGTACAAACTTATATATTAGGGTGTTATGAAATTTTTTAAAAGAATGAGCATCCTTGGTAAGATGCTTTTTTCTATACTAATAGTATCGGTATTAATTTATACTATATCGTTTGGATATATAATTATTAATCTCAGGCAAAAAACATTTGATGATGCCACACAACTTGTAAATACACAGGCAAGGGAATATGCAAATCTTGTTACCAAAGACCTTAATTATGATTTTGACCTGACTCGTGGAATGGGCTGGGCTTTTCAGGGTTTTGAAAATGTCGAATTTGAGTTGCTGGACGATTTTTATAATGAAATATTAATAACGTACCTTGAAAAAAATCCCAATTTCTTCTCTACATGGGTTTCGTGGGAACTAAATGCTATCCTGCCCGATTATGACCTGCCATACGGAAGGGTCAGGCATGCATTCTTTAGAGACAATGACCGCATAGACTATATGCTCGATACCCTGGAATTAGACGGCGATGACGAAACCAGCTTGTATTACCAGATAAAACAGAATAAAGAAGAAACCATTACCGAGCCCTACTGGTTTACCTATACAGGGCGTGAAGATGATATGGTCCTTGAAGTAAGCCCTTGCATACCTTTACTTATTAATAACCACTTTGCAGGATTGGTAGGCACCGATATCATACTTGACCGCTTCCAGGAGTTTATTACATCAATAAAGCCTTTTGGTGTAGGATATATGTTTTTGCTCTCCAATGATGGTATTTTCGTCGGACATCCCAACGAAGATTTTTTAGGTGAAAATATTATTGATATTGCTACAGATTATGCTGTTGAATATGACATCAAAAAACAAGTTCAAAAGGGGGAATTCTTTAACCATACCAGGAAAGATACTATTTTGGAAGACGAAACTTATGTTGCTTTTGCACCGGTTCCTATCGGGAACCTTGACCGGCCATGGTCGCTGGGGGTCGTTGTGCCGATGGAATATATTATGGAGGAATCCGACAGGATTTTATTCAATTCTGTTCTGGCAGGTATCCTCGGACTGTTGATATTGCTTTATGTCATTTATCTTATAGCCCGAAATATCACCAAGCCTATAAAACTAACTACAAATGCTTTGCAAACTATCTCACAAGGCGACCTGGAAAATGTTAAAAAACTTGAGATTAAGAACGGAGACGAGTGTGGTCAAATAGCCAAAGCATTAAATTCATTGGTGGATGGATTGAAACGTACTGCCGATTTTGCCAATAAAATAGGTGAGGGTAAGCTGGATTCAGAATTTGAATTACTTGGAAAGAACGATATGTTGGGAAATTCTTTGCTCAATATGCGTGAGAGCCTGATCAAAGCCGAAAAAGAAGAAGAAAAACGCAAGGAAGAAGATAAAAAACGCAACTGGGCATCTCAAGGACATTCAATGTTTGGAGATATACTGCGCCAGGATAATGACAACCTGAATGAACTCTCTTTTAAAGTAATAAAAAACCTGGTTAAATATCTTAATGCTAACCAGGCAGGCATGTTTATTGTTAACGATGATAACCCTGATGATATATTCCTTGAACTTACTGCCTGTTATGCTTTCGACAGAAGAAAGTATCTGCAAAAAACTATCAAACCCGGCGAAGGTCTTGTAGGAGCTACATTTCTCGAACAAAAAACCACCTATATCGAAGAAGTGCCACAAGATTATATACGTATTACATCAGGACTTGGCGGAGAAAATCCCGATTGCATTCTTATTGTGCCTCTCATTGTAAATGAAAAAGTAATGGGTGTTATTGAATTAGCATCATTTAAGGCCTTTAAAAAACATGAAATAGAGTTTGTGGAAAAAGTTGCTGAAAGTATTGCAAGTACAATTTCAAGCGCCAAAATCAATGCAAAAACAGCCAACCTGCTCGAACAATCGCAAAAACAAGCGGAGGAAATGAAAGCCCAGGAAGAAGAAATGAGACAAAATATGGAAGAAATGCATGCAACACAAGAAGAAATGGGACGTAAAGAAAAAGAACTGCGCCAACAAATTGAACTGAGCAATTCATTCCTGGCAATAATGGAATATGATAAAAATGGTACAATAACAAAGATTAACGAACTGTTTTCAAAAATTTCCGGCTATGCCGAATCAGAACTGACAGGAAAACACCATAGCATATTGTTCGATAACCCTGATTTTGATAAATCAGAAAATTATCAAAAATTCTGGGAACTGATGAGACAAGGAAAATCTTCAAAAGGTGTATTCAAAAGAATAGGAAAAGGCGGAAAAGAATTTATCGGTAAAGGTGTATCATTTCCCATAAGGGATGAAGACGGGAACCTGGCAGGAATTATCGAACTTACCGTGGATGTTACTGATGAGATGAGTTGATCAGATACTGTGCAGGAAAATTCAAAAAAAATAGTTGATATTTTATATAGTAGCTATTTTAAAATAATTAAGAAATAATAGATAAAACCCCATTTGATATGAAACAGACCATACTTTTATTAATGTTGTTGTCCGGATATATAAATACTGTTATTTATGCAGGAGGACTCGACAGCTTGATCCAGGAAAGAAATGCTTTAACCGAAAGATATAATGAGTTGAAATCTGCAGATATAAGTACCCCTGCTACAGAAAGACGAATTAATGATATGCAAAAAAATATTATCGAAATTGATAGTATAATAATGGAAGAACACCTGGAAGAAATATTAGCAATACGTGAAACTTTTGAAACCGAAAAGAGGGAAATGGAAACGGATCTTAAAAGAGCTGAGGCGGAAATAAAACATTATTCCGACTTGTTTCTCTATAGTATTATAGGTGGTGGAGTTTTGCTTGTACTATTAATTGTTGTTATTGCTGTACATTCAACCAGGAGCAATAAATTTAAAGCTAGTGCAAATAAAGAAGCCGAATTAAACAAGAAAATCAAAGCGTACAAAAATGAAGTTGAACCCCTGAAAAACAAAATTGAGGCGAAGGAAAAACAATATGTTGAAATACGGAATAAATACCAGAACATCTTAAGGTCAGCAGATAATTATAAAAATAAAATTGCTGATATGGAAAAAAGAGGTGGAGAAAGACATATTGAAACTATTAAGCTGAAAAGCGAAAACCAAAAACTGAAAGATAAAATTGAAGATATCAGGGCGAAAGAAAATGTTGTTGATAAAGAGTTTTTCGAAAAAGAACAGGCAGATTTGAATAATAAAATTCAAAAACTCGAAAAGGAAAAGGCTGAAATATCAGAACAGAATGTGCAGTTAAAGCAAAAAACAGGCCTTCTTGATAAGCAAAAAGAAGAGAGGACTAAGCAACTGGAAAAATTTAAATCTGATTTTGAAAAGCTTGAAAAAGAAAAAGCTGAACTCTCGGAGTTGAATACGAAATTAAAGGAAAAAACAGAGCATCTTGACAAGGAAAAAGGTGATAATACGAAGCAGCTGGAAGACTTTAAATCTGAAATTGAGAAGCTTGAAAAAGAAAAGGCTGAACTCTCGGAGCTGAATACGCAGTTAAAGGAAAAAACAGAGCATCTTGACAAGGAAAAAGGTGATAATACGAAGCAGCTGGAAGACTTCAAATCTGAAATTGAGAAGCTTGAAAAAGAAAAAGCTGAACTCTCGGAGCTGAATACGCAGTTAAAGGAAAAAACAGAGCATCTTGACAAGGAA
>PWZB01000034.1 GCA_003567625.1 Bacteroidales bacterium
AGTGACAGAGAGATCTCAATCTGTCACTAAAGCAATAATAAAATAGCACCATTTCAAAGGTACTGCTATATTATTTCAAATTGATATATTCGATTTATACTTTTTGATTTTTTTCCTCTTTCTCTCTCCACTCCTTATTAATGGGATAGTTGTTAAACCGGTTACGTCCATAATGCAGCCCTTGCTCTTCCAGAACAGATACTCTCAATCTTCGAAGTGGGGCAGGCACTATTTTGCGCAACAGATTTTTTATTTTATCCTTTGGGGTATAGTGATGTTTTCCCTTATTTTCGTAGGGAAATGCTTTTTGGGGAACCGCTTCATCCAAAAAATCGCAAAGTTTTTCCCATTTGTCTCCACCCATCAAATTCATCACCAGCAGATCCTCCCCTCGCTCTTCGAAATATTCACGCACTTCGCGGTAGTGCGTCCGAAATCGCTTCAAATAGAGCTCCTCATTGCCCTGAAGAACGCCATCTCCATAAAGCCATTCATGTAAGCCCACATAGTTATCCCTGAAGTGTTTTCCTGCACTTTTCAGCCAGCCCTCTTCATCGCGCACGGTTAAAATAAATTTGCTATCTGGATATGCGGTATCCAGTTCTTTGAAGAGTGCCGCCCAGGGAACATCCTGCAGGGCGTCGTATTTACCCGCCAGGCTGATCGCGGCAGCCTTGTCGCCTTTAAGCAGAGGTTCGGCCATATCGAGACGCGCACCCAGCACCTCATATCCAAGATCCAGCAGGGCCAGGCCAAGGGTGGTTGTACCCGTTTTATGCCAGCCAATACAAAAGACCCTTGGCTTATTCTTTTTTTTCCGCGCCATTCAGTTCAACAGTTTGTTTTATAATGTTCCCGATACATCTTGGCATTTTATATCCTTTACCCTGAAGTATAGAAAAGTATGGCTCCAGCTTTAACACCTATACTTGTCAGCCAAAAAAGTAAGCTGATTATTTCTTGTTTCAAATGTTTTTTAAAGACTTTAGAAGGATATAATATATTTTCAGATTGCGGTATATAAGTGCAGTATTCTCTTCTTGTTTCTTTAATGTTGGGCTAAGAAATCTGAAAATGCCGCTCTATGGCAAAGTTTTATGATTGTAACTTAACAGAGGTAGGGTATTTTCCGGATTTCAGTGAGATAGAAGCTGGATTTTAAGAATTTGACTTAAAATCTGAATATCCGATTATAAATATATTTAAATCCGCCATATAATACATGGTATTGAAATTCGCGTTTTTTTATGAGACGGTAAACTGTGTGTTTGAAATACCGTTTTACATACACGGAGCGAGCATTCGGTGTAAGAAATGCTTTTGCCAAATAGGCGCCATTTCCCAAACGATATTGCTTCTTTAGTTTGGCAACCTCATGTTCCTCTTTTCTGCCATGATGATGCCAAACAACCGGCCGCGGATCGTACAAGCCCTCCCATCCTTTGTAAAGAATTCGCATTGCGATTTCAATATCCTCGGCAACAAAATCTGTTCCGGGCCCAAAATTCTCATTATATCCACCCACCTGCACCAAAGCTTCGCGGCGAAAAGATAAATTTGCACCTATTACCTCACCTGCTCCAATATAATTAAAAGGTTCAAACTTTTTGGCTTCCATGACCGTCTTAATGGTAATGGGGTAATCGTCAGGATCATAAAGCAACACACGCCCGCCCAGGAATCCGGTTCTTGGGTTTTCATTAAAGCATCTTTCAATCTGCCTGAGAAAATCTGGTTCAGGATAACAATCATCATCCGTAGATGCAATGATATCTCCTTTGGCAGCCATCCAGCCACTGTTTCGGGCGAAACTGGCCCCCTTACGCGATTCATTTACGATAGTGAAATTTCCCGTAAAATCTTTCTTAAACCTTTCAAGTACTATCGCTGTTTGATCCGTTGATGCGTTATTAATAATAATTAATTCCCATCCCTGGTCAGGTGCCTGTAGCCCCTTTAATGTATCCAACGATTTTTGCAGCCTGTCTCCCCGATTACGTGTGCATATTATGAGAGAAATCATAATCTTTTGTTACCTGGTTCCTGAATATGTTTTTTGAAATTGATTTTAAAAATTTAGCAGATAACGAACTAATCTAGCCTTAAAAAAGCTCTGAAAAGTCATTCTATTTCCTACCCTTCAATTCCTAGAGCTGCTGCCCTCAAGGATCCGGATTTATCGAGAAAGAATCATGCCCTGCTCGAATACTTTTATGCAGTTCCCAAACATCGAGTGTCAGAAGTTTTACTGATCCCTTAGATGTTTCACCGATTTTCTGATTGAAAATATTGGTTTTAAAAGTATTTTCTTTGTTTTTGAGATAGCTTTTCTGATCACTATTCCGTGCTGTATGTCGTACATCAGGGCTTTTTTAAAGAGTTCGGAAGAGCGCAGGCTTTCATACTCTAACCAGTGTACAGCACTCTGGAATCCCTTTACTTTTTGATCAAGATATCGCCAGTTTTTGCCATTGCCGTGGTACTTATAAATTGTTTGCCAGCTATGCAGTGCATTTTTCTTTTTATCTATCTTATTTACAGTACTAAATACGCTGCTGTCATGTACCACCCGCAGGTTTGGGTCAATATCATCTAATAATTTAAAGTATCCCAGGTCTTTAAGAAGAAATCGTAAATACTGATCATTTTGGGGTCCTTGAGCCTCATTTACTACATTTTCATTCACTGATTCCCGAAGTATTGGACCGCGCACCATCATCGTGGACGTTTGCGGAGTCATAACCACCTGATTGATGGATTCATCAAATTGATTAATCAGGTTCGTATCTAAACCTTCAGTTAATTTATTTATGTGACTATGA
>PWZB01000024.1 GCA_003567625.1 Bacteroidales bacterium
AATATTAATGATGCTTTGCGACTTGTTTCTGAAAATTAATCGTATGGTTGTTTTTAAATAGTTCTTAAACATTTATTGTGGTTTTTCTGTTGAATTACGAATCTATTATTGTGTCGAATAACGAATCTTTTACGAATTACGAATACTGGTTACATTTCTCTTAGTCCCTTAGTCCCTTCGTTCTCTTACTTCTCTTACTTCTCTTACTTTTACACTCTATGCCACTATGCCCTATGCTATATGCTCTATGCCATTTCACCGATTACCGAATACCGAATACCGATTACCGATTACCTCTCACCCTCTCAGTACTCCTTATTTCATACTCCCTGCACCCTGCTCCCTGCCCCATGCCTCACTCAGCCTTCAGCGTATCCACCGGATTTCTTGATATAGCCCTCAGCGATTGTATTGACACAATAAGCAAACATAGAACTCCGGTAATTATCAATCCTGCGGCGAAAGTCCAGTATGGAAAGCTAATGGTATATGAAAATCCTGCCAGCCACTTGTCCATAAGATAATATGCAAGAGGTATTGCAATAATAGCAGCAACCAGAATCAAAGCCATGTATTCATAAGAAAACCTTTTCACAATAACATGATCCGAAGCTCCCAATATTTTACGTACAGCTATCTCTTTCATTCGTTGACGAGCCGACATTGCTGATAGTCCTAAAACTCCCAGCATTGCTATTATTATTGCCAGTGATGAGAAAATTAAGAATAATTTGCCGAAGTTGTTTTCTACTTCATAATAACCTCCCATGATCTGGCTGATAAATCTGTAATGAATCGCACGATCAGGAAAAATTGACTGCCATTCTTTTTCGATAGTTGGAATTACTTCAGCACTTGCATTTTGGTCGTGCCTGATCAAAACCCAGAATCCGGTATATGGTAATCTGTGGCCCAAAGCTGTAATAACCAGCGGAGCAACAGGGTTGTGAAAAGATTCAAAGTGATAATCTTGTACAACACCTATAACACGGAATCTTCGTTCATTGCGGGTCAGTGTTTTACCTACCGGGTCAGTCCATCCTACACGCCTTGCCAGCTCCTGGTTAATTACGGCACTCTCCAGCTCGGTTCCGTCTTCAGCATTGAAAAAACGTCCATCAGTAAGTGAAGCTTTCAGAGCTTCAAGATAATGTCTGTCAGCCTGCATATGATGTACGATCATAGGATTTGGTGAGTCTTCAAACTCAAACCCCTCCTGGTACTCCATAATGCCGGGGAAAGAACTGCATCTGCTAATGCTCTCTACCCATGGATATGAGGCAAGCCTTTGTTTCAACAACTCAGAATCCTTGTCGTTGGTTTGCCCGCCAACCCTCATGGCCAAAAGATTATCATGACTAAAACCGTAATCCTGTGTCCTGAAAAAATTCAGTTGTAAATAAACTACGAGTGTGCAAATTATTAAGCCTACTGATACTACAAATTGCATTGCAAGTAATATTTTGCGCAATGAAAAGCTGCCAGGTTTTATCCATGTATTGCCTTTGAGGATAAGAGCCGGTTGAAACTTTGCCATATAAAATGCAGGATATATCCCTGCTGCAAACCCGAAAAATATAACAAAAATCATAAAAGTTATACCAAACACCCACCAGGGTGTTGTTGCCAGTGCCAGTTCTGTACCCAAAAGCATATTGAATTGTGGTATAAGCAATTCTGCTATCAACAGAGAAATGAAAAAGCTGATACCTGTAATGATAATGGTTTCAAGAAAAAACTGCTTTCTGATCATTGGCTTGTCTGCACCTACTACTTTCCTTAGTCCTGTCTCTTTAGCTCTTTTATTGGAAGAAGCAATAGTAAGATTTACATAGTTGAACCCGGCTATGAACAAAATAAAAATAGCTATCAATAAAAACCATCTGACTTTGGTGATTGTTCCGGTTTCAACCATCTCGTAATTCAAGTCGCTGTGTAGCCTGATGCTTGTTATTGGAACGTAACTCAATATTAATTGAGTGCCATATTGCTCAAATCGTTTATTTATTCTTTCCCATACCACCTCAGTTGTTTTATCATTCAGAGCCGGCATATTAAACCCTTCGCCAAGCTCAACGTATGTATTAAAACTAATAAAGGCATCCCATTCGCTCACATTCTGTCCTATAGCTCTCAGAGTTTCAAAAGACGTTAAGATGTCATATTGTAAGTGTGAGTTTTTGGGGCAATTTTCTATCACTCCTGTGATCTTCCAACCATCCTGATCGTTTAATCTGAGTGTTTGGCCCAGGGGAGATGATCCGTCAGGGAAAAACATATTGGCAGTTTCTTTGTTAAGCACCACTGACCTTGGCTCACTTAATACTGTAGCAGGGTTACCCTCCAAAAGCCTAAAAGAAAAAAGCTTGAAGAAGTTTTCGTCTGCAATTAGTGGATTGCTAAAGTTATAGTACTCATCATCCTTAAAGATTGATATATCTCCGCCTGTTTGAACGCGTGTGTATGATAGTATTTCAGGTATTTGCTCTGAAAGGTCGGGGCCCATGGGGGCAGACGTTACAGGAGCATGTATGGTTTGCCCCTGGCTAATAATTTCATTATTGATACGATAAATACTCGATGATTTTTCATGAAACCTGTCAAAGCTAAACTCATGCGAAGCGTACAGGAATATAATAAAACAAACGGCCATAGCAACTGCTAAACCAATAATGTTTATCAGTGAAAAAAAGCGGTTGCTTTTATATTGTCTATAAGCTGTTTTTAAGTAATGAATAAACATGATTTGCGTTTTATTTTTGTTTAAATCGTTGCTATTGTCATTTGTGTTTGCAGAGGCGCGGAGAGCGCAAAGAATTCTGATATGCGTACCCTATCAACTAATTATGAATTTTACTTAATCGAATACCGATTACATCCCTATTTATCACCTCTCACAACTCACTTCTTCAGCATTTACGCTGTAGTTGAGGCCAGCACAAACTCAGTAGCTTTATCTTCAGTAACGATCTGTCCGTCGAATAACCTGATTATTCTTTGTGCATAAGATGCATCGCGTTGCGAGTGTGTAACCATTATAATTGTAGTACCGTTTTTGTTTAAAGTTTCAAGCAGGTTCATCACTTCATCACCGTGAGTTGAGTCCAGGTTACCTGTTGGCTCGTCGGCGAGGATAATATTGGGCTTTGCAACAACTGACCGGCATACTGCAACACGTTGCTGTTGCCCACCCGAAAGTTGAAGTGGGAAATGATTTCTTCTATGCATAATTTGCATCTGCTCAAGAACCTCTTCCACACGCTTTTTTCGGTTCGAAGAATTCATGCCCAAATAAATTAAAGGCAACTCAATGTTTTCAAAAACACTCAACTCATCAATAAGGTTGAAGTTTTGAAAGACAAATCCTATATTATGCTTTCGCAAATGTGCTCTTTGCTTTTCAGTATAGCCTGAAACTTCTTTATCCAGGAAATAATATTTACCACCGGTTGGATTATCAAGAAGCCCCATTATGTTTAACAACGTGGACTTGCCGCATCCCGAAGGCCCCATTATTGTTACAAATTCCCCTTCATTGATTTCAAAAGAAACCTTGTTTAATGCTGTGGTTTCCACCTCTTCGGTTCTGAAAACCTTTGTTAATTCTACCGTTTTAATCATGACTGTGTGTGTTAAATGTTAGTGAATGGTTTTATTTTTAAATTTGTCATTTGTCATTTGCACATTATCTAAAGATCAATCTGTCTTTTCCCCCAAAAGCATCATACGAAGATACAATTACTTTCTCTCCCGGTTCCAGGCCTTCGAGTACTTCATAATGATTAATGTTTTGTCTTCCTATCCTGATAGGCCTTTTTGTGGCATGATTGCCGGAAGGATCTACAACGTATATCCAGTTTCCACCGGTTTCCTGGTAAAATCCCCCCCGGGGAATTTTTATTGCATCAGCCACCCCGCTAAATTCCAACCGGAGTTGCAGAGTTTGCCCCCGGCGAATACCTTCCGGCTCTTCACCCTTAAAATTTAAATCCGCATCAAATGCCCCTCCTGTAATTGTACTGTATATTTTGCTTATCTCAAGTTCATATTTTTCACCACTGTACTCGAATTCGGCTTTTTGACCGATAAAGGTACGATTAAGGTATCGTTCGTCAATACGGGCCTGCAGTTTATATCCGTCAAGAACATCTATCTGGCCTATATTTTCACCGGCGGTTTTTGTTTCTCCACGCTCAACATTAAATGAAGACAACCTTCCATTTATAGGTGCACGGATTGTGAGATTATCCAAATTCCTGCTAACCAGTTTTAAATTGTGCTGCATACGTTCTATTGATTCTTTTATACCAGCCATTTGTGTGGCTGTGTATATTGAATCATGCTCAAGTGTACGTTTTGCAATATCAAGCTTCTTGAGTGTATAATTGTAATCTCTTTCGGCGTTTTCATATTCTTCGAGAGAAATAACTTCCTTTTCATAAAGTTGTTTTTTTCGCTCATAATCCTTTTTTGAAATGTCCAACTGATATTTCAAATCCACTATTTGCCTTTCAAGGTTAAACTTATTTTGTTCAAGTGCCAGCCGAGTGTTTTGATAATTGTTTAAAACATCATAAATATTATTCTCCCGATACATGTAATCCATTTCAATCGAAGCATTGGAAAGACGTAATATTTCATCTCCTGCTTCAACAACAGCACCGTCCCGGACATATATTTCCTCAACACGCCCGCCAAACACAGCATCAACATATATAGTAACTATCGGTTGAACAACACCATCTACGGGTATAAATTCCTGGAAACTGCCTTGCCTGACTTCTGCAATAGTAACCCTGGAGCTGTCAATATATAAACGGCTTCCTGAATCACGAAAAAAAATCAAATATATAATAAAGAACAACAATAATGATGAGCCTGTTATTGTTGCTATCTTTTTTGGTGTCCATTTTTTCTTTTTTATTATGCGATCCATAGTCAGAATAATTTTGAAATTATTAATTGCTACAAATTATTCATCGAATATTGTGCCAACTGAGCTTATGCATTGTAAAACAGGTTGTTATAAAATTATTAACGCGATCTTCAATACAAAAATGTACGCTTACGTACATTGGTGTATAAAAATAGTACAGTAGCATAGAGTTGCAATCAGCAACAATACCTTTTTAAACTAAACAAATAAATATCATAACTTTGCAAAAAACAAAAAAACATGGATAAAAGATTAGAACTTTTTGAACGGTTGCTCAATATAATGGATGAACTGAGGGATAAATGCCCATGGGACAAAAAGCAAACGTTTGAGTCTTTGAGGCATTTGACAATAGAAGAAACATACGAATTGGCTGATGCTATCATTGAAAAGAATCCTGATGAAATAAAAAATGAGCTTGGTGATTTGTTGCTGCATATAATATTTTATGCTAAAATAGGCTCGGAAACCGGTGCTTTTGATATTGTTGATGTGCTTCAAAATATATGCGACAAATTAATTTCCCGGCATCCTCATATATTTGGTGACACAAAAGTAACCTCTGATGAGGAAGTAAAAAGTAACTGGGAAAAAATAAAAATGAAACAAGGGTGTAACAGGGTTTTATCTGGTGTGCCAAAATCATTGCCGGCAATGGTAAAAGCATACCGGATCCAGGAAAAAGCCAGGGGAGTGGGTTTTGATTGGGAGAAACCGTTCCAGGTCTGGGATAAAGTGCAGGAAGAATTGAATGAGCTGAGAAACATTGCTGAAATTGATAACTCTGACAAGGATATTGAAGCAGAGTTTGGTGACCTGCTTTTTGCGCTTATTAATTATGCCCGGTTCATTAATGTTAATCCTGAAAATGCTTTGGAAAAAACAAACAGGAAATTTATTAAACGATTTGAATATCTCGAAAAACAGGTAAAAGACAAAGGTAAAGACATGAAAAAAATGTCATTAAAAGAGATGGATGTTTTTTGGAATGAAGCGAAAAACAATGAGTGAAATAATTCAATGAATAGAAAACATACTTGTTTTAATTGTATTATTAATTAATGCCGGGTTGCCATTAGTCATTGGTCATTGGTCATTGGTTTTGAGGTTTTATCGTCCGGGTTGTTGGGTTGTTTGACTCGAGTGGGAGCAATATCCAAAGTTATAGTGTTGAGAGGTTTTTTTGGGCATAATTATTCCCTGTGCCTTATGCCCTTTGCTTTTTGCTTTTTGCTTTTTATCCTATGTCCTATGCCCAACATCAACCTTGTTTTTACCTGGTATAGGGACTGGTGGGGCAAGGAATAGCATCATGTTTTTTTCCCGGTTTTCCCTGATTAAATTCATAAATTATTGATATTTCATGAGAACCACCCGTTGAGCCTAACAGGTTGGAAATTGTAAAGTCATAACTATAACCAACGCGAATACTTTTGGTTCTTAAAGCCACCATTAAAACCACGGCATCATTATTGAATGTTCCATGGATTGGGTTGTTGAATATGGGGATGCCTCTGTATTGCAATCCGATTGAAATTGGTTCTTTAGACCAGTAAGTACCAATATCAAACTGATTGAAAGGGCCTTGATTTTTATATAAGAAAGTAAGTGAAATACTTTCTTCGGTCACGCCGGTCAAAGGCTTGTTAAGTTTGAATCTATACCCGCCATAAAGTGATATTTTTAATGGAATGTTGCTTTCCTGGCTTGTCATTGATTGGTCGGGAGTCATAAGATGGTCAAATGTAAATCCAAGCCAAACATTCCTGGTATAGGCAAGCAATGAAGTTGATGCGTCAAAATATCTTACCCCTTCTGTGTCCAGGGTGGTTTGGGATGAAGGAAGACCATCATCGTCCAGGCTTAATTGATCGCCAAAAACAAGCTTGTTGTAATCTATTGTACGTTGCGAGTATAAAAAGTGTAATCCGGGTCGCATTGTCCAGTTTTGGTTAACTTTAAAATTATAAGAGTACAAAATACCCACATTAGTAGTAGCCAGGTTGGCGCTGCCGGCCTGATCGCGGAAAAATAACAACCCAACTCCGCTGTTATAGTTATGAAAATAGTGATCAAAAGCAAAAGCATATGTTACAAATGTGCCGGAAAGTTGAGGCCACTGGTTACGCCAGTTTAATGATATCCGACTACCATCAGTAGCTCCGGTAAATGAAGGCGCAAGATACAAAGGTGCCGCATAAAATTGGGAAAACTGGGGCGCCTGTGCCTTCAATGCATTTGCAAAGCATAAGAACAGCATTATTACAATCAAAGAAATTGACCGTAATAAAGAAGAATAATATTTGCTGAAAAAACTAAACATCAGTTACATTTGTTTTAAGATTTAAATTATCAGGTTAAATTTTACATAAAATTTATTTTAATTAATAAATAAAAAGAATTATCGTATTACTGTTACATCACCTGTTTCTTCAATTTTTTCCCCATTATAGCATGTTGCATTAACTTTCCAGACATAAACATCCATTGTAACTAATTTGTCGCGATAATAACCATCCCATCCTATTTTCGGGTCGGTTGTCCTGAATATAAGTTCTCCCCAACGGTTATAAATTTCCAGCACATATTTTTCTTCATCAATTCCGTCGTAAAGCGGATGAAAGATATGATTTGACGGGTCATTGGGATTATAATAACCACCCGTCGGACCGCTCTTTTTGGGTTTGAAAGCATTGGGGAAAACAATTTTGCATACATCTTCGACAATTACAACATTTTGTTTGATTATTTCATCAAAACATTGCGGGTCTGTATCTGTGCCAACTGTCAGGGTTATATCATAAATTCCTACAGCTTTATAATAGTGTTCGGGTTCGTAATCCCACGAGATCGTGCCATCTCCCAAATCCCATTCATAAGTACTGCCAAGGCTTGAAAGATTGATCATCCTAACAGGTTCTAAAGGAAATTGAACTATTTCGGGTTCAACCCTGAAGTTAGCTATGGGTGGTTCGAACACAGTTATTACCTGTTTTGCCGAATCGACTCCTCCTTCACCTGTAACTTTTAATGTAACATTATAAATACCGTGATTTTCAAATATATGAGAAGGATTCTCCTCATCAGAATAGTTGCCATCATCGAAATCCCAGAAAAAGTAGTAACCATATTTGGATTCGTTAGTAAATTGAACTTCAAAAGGAGGACAGCCCGAGGCCGAAGGGCTAAAACCTACTATTGGATGGGGTGCGGTGATAGTAACTTTTTGCTGAATATCGTCACTGCAATAATCGTTGTACACTTCCAAGTCAATATAGAAATGCCTGGTTGCATATTCTCCGCTCTCCCAGGAATAAGTATGCTCAAAAGGGCTCTTGTCATGTGTTGTAAATGTTGTTCCATCACCCATATCCCAATCATAAGACCAATTGCCATCACTTGAGTAATTATAAACGGTTACAGTTGTTGAGGGAAAAAACTGTTCGTGGGGCAAAGCTTCAAAATCGGCTATAGGCTGAGGATGAACGGTTACTGTTTTTTCAACCGAATCTTCGCATCCGTATAAAGATTTTGCAATCAGTTTAACATCAATGAAAACATCTTCATTACCTTCGTTAAAAAAAGTATGACTTGGGTTAACTTCCGTAGATTTAGCAGTAGTACCGAATAACCACAAATATTCATCGGCAAGCTCCGATTTATTGATAAAGTCAATATGCAGTGGCGTACAACCTTTATATTCACCTGTTGATGTCGTATAATCAGCAGTTACTTCGGGATATACTGTAATATTCCGGCTGTCTTCTTCCGAACAGCCCCACTGATTAGAACCTGTGAGATGAACATTGTATGTTACAGGTTCGTTTCCTGTATTCTCAAATAAATGTTCAAATTGCGGCAGTGATGTTTGTGATGTACCATTACCAAAATCCCATTCATAATAATCTGCACCAATTGACAAGTTTTCAAACAATACGTATAATGGTGAACAGCCTTCGGTAACATCAGTATCGAATGATACCTCGGGCCTGGGAAAAACTGTTACGGGTTTTGTTACAGTAGCTTCACAACCATACTGTGAGCTTACATATAGTTGTACATCGTATTTTGCTGTTGTAGTGTGGGAATTGTTGAAAAAGGTGTTTTCGGGTTCAAATTTATTTGAATGATTACCGTCGCCAAAGTCCCATTGATAAAAATCAGCCCCTTTGCTGAGATTTTCAAAAGCTACGGTCAGCGGATGGCAGCCCTCCATTTTATCCGCTGTGAAATCAGCTTCTATGTCCGGATAAACGGTAATGGTTTTCTGATGCTGGTCGGAACAATCATATATATTGGTTATTTCAAGTTCGGAATAAAATGTGCCGATTCCGGCATCTGGAGGTTGTGTGTAAGTATGTGTTACATCCCCTTGTACACCGGACGTCTCTCCGTCGCCAAATGTCCATAAATATGAGCGATTGCCCCCTATAGATAAATCAGTGAATTCAACAGTATGAGGAGAACAGCCGATATGCTCGTCAACCACATAATAGGCATTAGGTACCGGATGAACGGTTATATCTATCGAAACTGTATCCTCACAACCATATTCTGATTTCGCTATTAATGTAATAGTATAATAAGCATTTTCTTTATGATCAAAATTATAAAATACATGTGTATGCTCCGGATCCTGGTTGGTAGATGTATTACCGTCACCATAATGCCAATTATAAGGGGGAGAACCTGTAGCACCTGAGGAGTTGTTATAAATTGTTACTTCGAGCGGATGACAGCCGCTGGTTTTTGAAACATCAAAATCGGCTATTATCTCAGGATATACAACCACCATATTTTTGGTTGTGTCTTTACATTCATATTGATTCGTTATGATCAAATTAGGATTGAGGCTATCGGATTGGTTGCTCGTATTATCATAGGTATGATAGATATCTCCCGGACCTGTTGTTGTTTCTTCTCCATCGCCAAATATCCAGTGATATGTTTCACCTCCAATACTTTGGTCAATGAAGTCTACTGTCAAAGGGGCGCATCCCTGGTTTACAGGCATGTGAAAAACAGCTTTAGGCTTGGGGTTAACAATCAATTGCTTGGTTATTGAATCTATGCAGCCGTAATCGGACTCTGCTGTCAGAGTGATATTGTATTGTTCAATCTCCGTATGGCTATAATTGTAAAATTTCCTTGTTGGACTTGGTTTTGAAGACGTTCCACCATCTCCAAAATCCCAGTGATAATGATCGGCACCGATTGAATTATTTAAAAAAATGACTTCAAGTGGGTGGCAACCATCACCGAAGCCTGTAATGGAAAAATCTGCTTCTATTTCAGGATATATAGTAATATCTTTTTCCATAACATCCTGGCATCCCTGTTCATTCTCAACTGTTTGAGTTACAGTATATACTATTGGCTCGTCCGTTAGGTTTTCATAAGTATGAATAACCTCATCCGACGGATCATATAAGCCGGTGCCGTCGCCAAAGTCCCAATAGACTGTTTCCGCACCGATGGAATTGTTGTAGAAAATAACATCATATGGGCTGCAGTAAGAGCTTTTTTCAAATGTGAAACCTGCTTCTACCCTTGGATACACCGTGATTTCCATTGATGCTGTATCCTCACAGTCGTAGTCGGAAGTGGCTGTAAGTACAACGTTAAACACAGCCGTTTCAGTTGAACTGGGATTGTGAAAAACGTGTTCCGGGCTGTGTTCCGAAGAACTTCCCTGCTGATAGCCAAAATCCCAGTGATATGTTGAAGCACCCTCTGAGATGTTGTTAAAGGAAACCTCCAGGGGATTACATCCTTCAATGGCGGAAGGTTCAAATTCAGCCTTCAGATATGGGTACACGGTAGCTTGCCGGATAAGAGTATCGCTGCAATCATAATCGTTAAAGGTATAAAGCTGTATATTGAAGGTTTGAAGCAATTCGCCCGTGTTCTCAAGCAAATAATATATTGTGTCTTCATTTATTTCGATTTGTCCCGCACCATCATCAAAATCCCAGATATGAGAAGTAGCCCCGACAGATGTGTTAGTGATCTCCATAGGATAAGGATTGCAGTGTGCGGGCGGGTCAAACTCAAAACCTGATTTTACATAAGGCTTAACATTTATCATTACCGTATCATAATCAATACATCCATGCTCGGATAAAGCTTCCAGAACAACCATATACGTTGTGTCCGTTTTGGAATAATTATGAAAAGTATGAGTAGGTTCAATATGGGTTGAAGATGCACCATCGCCAAAATTCCACAGGTAATTGGATGCTCCACGGGAGTTATTTTCGAATGATACTGTTACCGGGGCACAACCACTGATATCTTCATTCATGATTTCAGCTTCAACTCCCGGGAAAACCACAATTTCGGTAGCTAATGTATCCCTGCAGAATAAAGTTCTTCCGACCAGTTCTAAATCATAAATTACAGGGTCATCATTTTCATTGATATAGGTATGCTTCAGGGTATCTGCACTGCTTGTTGAGGTTTGCCCGTCTCCAAAACGCCATGAATAATTTTCAACTCCCATAGAATGATTGTATATTATTGCTTCAAAAGGTGAACATCCGGTAGCTTCTTCAACTGTATATAAGGTGACTACCGGGCCAACCAGGTTGATAGTTACACGAGCCGAATCGGTCATTTGGCAAGCTCCGCTGGCAATTACCGTATATACGATTGGCTCGGGCGGACATGCAATAGGTGTTGGACTGGTGGGGTCATCAAGATAATCAGGAGGCTCCCAGATATAATCAATACCGCCTGATGCAATTATTTGAAAACAATCACCATGGCAACCAAGCATCATCTCTGAGCCATCAATGTGTACATCTACATCCATTTCATTGAAATCGGAAAAATAGCCGTACATTGTGCCGGTTGTAGCACCTCCGTTGATAATTCCCAGGTGAAAAACATCTATTGTATTTTCTATATGACTTGCTGCGCCGACAGGAATAATTCCTTCTCCAAATTCAAATTCTCCGACGAGCCAATCGGGATTGCCGAGCACATGTACAAAATCATCAGCGTTGATCAATTCAGGATCGCCGTTAAGTATAAAACCATCCTCGGCACCGGTACGCACAAGAATGTTCAAAAAGAAGCTTTCGCCTTTCGAGCGGGTGAAAGAAACCTGTGTTGAACCCGTACACACATTTATCGGGGGCAGTAAGGCAGCACCCATTTCACAGCCAAAGCCACCCACATGATAAACATAGGAAGGGTAACTGGTTTTTATATGATATGTTTTCTTATCAAATTCATAACGAAACACCCCGCCTTCATCAATAGTTGTCTCATACTCCTCATCAATATAAACAAGCGTGCCATCCTGTGTTCCGATTATATAAAAATGTTCATAAGCAGTAAGATAGCCTTTCATCGCGATATATTCGGTACCAATCAGGTCAGTTGGTATAATCTGATCGCCCACCACATCCTTGCATCCTCCCTGACCCGGATGCGTGAGAGCATCAATGGAATCATCGCTTGAAATAACGGTAACGGGACGGTTGGATTCTATTTTCGTTCCGCCAAGATGATTCTCAGCTAATTGCCCATCACCATCATAATCATCAGGAACAACGGCAAAACTTTGTCCGCGATTCAAGGTTATGGTGAAAGGTACACCTGCAGGCCTGTCTGGGAAAACCGGCCTGGTAGGTGTAATGGTAATATCGGTATTATCTTGTGTGGCAACAATATCAATAGAAGAATAGGGGCGTGGATTGTAACTGGGAGAATTATCCCAAAAATTCTGAAAAGGGACATAAAACTCTTCGCCGAGAGCATTGTCGCCTTTCAGAGCATAAATATCAGGATTGTTGGGTGTTGAAATTTCATAATAGGCTGTTATATCATTGGTCGACTCAATAAGTAAACCTTTATTTAATACGTTGTTTGGTGGATGGTTGCGAATTTCATTAAAAAAGCCGGTCATATCGACCGTTTGTGTCTCATTGGGTCCAAGATTGCGAATTATAGGATCAAAATCCGGATTAGCCGGCATACGTATGATGACCTGGGCAGGAAAATCCAATGAGGAAAACCTTATGTTGAATTCTAGTCTGCCCCCGTCATGCCCTGTAGTCACATTAGGAGCAACAAACCAAAACCGGGTATCAGTCTGGGCAAAACCTTGCAAAGATGACAAAAAAAACAAAAATACCCATATGAAAGCTCTGGCTTGCATTTAATTAGAAATTAATATTCATCGTATTAAATATATTATATTAATTTTGAACAAAAATTTACTACATAATTTACTCAAATATACGAAAATAATTTATTGAAAAATACGTACAGTTACGCATTTTTACACCGTAAAAATACCATAATAATTTTAAAAAAAAAGCAGTGAAAACACTGATAAAATCATTACTATTTTTTTGTTACTTTATGCTTCATAAACTTTGTATTATTGCATCATTTAAACGGCCCGTAAATTAAATCTTTATACGGAAAATAAAAGTATAATTTTTTTTTACAAATAATAACCATTTACTTATGCGAGTATTTTAAAATGACCAATATTATCATTAATAATTTTACGTAATATGATAAAAATACGTTACCATTTTATAATAGTTTATTTTTTCTTTTTTATTAATGTATTACCGGCCCAGGAATTACTTTTTTATGAGGATTTTTCCGTTGGTTATATGCCATCGGGCTGGACACAGGAATATGTACATTATGATCTGGACTGGAACATTAGAGAAGGTGCCGGTAATATCGGTGGTGGTAATATTGGAGTTCCGGATACTGCAGCGGTTGGCGACTATAATGCAACATTTCAAAAACAGAGCGATAAGGGTGAAATCACAAAATTGATAACACCGCTTATTAATCTTGAGTTTGCGGTTAAGCCGGAATTAAGGTTTTGGCATGCACAATTGCCCATGCAGGGACAAGACGAGCTTAAAGTATATTATCGTGAGGGAAGCGAAGGTGATTGGATTGAGATTGCTCATTATACAGCAAGTACGGGAGAGGATGAATGGGTAGAACGGTTTTTGATTTTGGAAACGCAATCGGATTCAACTTACATTGCTTTTGAAGGTATTAACGGCTGGGGTATGGGGGTATGTATAGATGGCGTTACTGTTATTGAAACAGATGTTGTAGAAAAATTCCTTACAGACATAACTACCGTGCAGGCATCAACCGATAGAATTCCAGCCGGTGCCGATAATAATAAGATACTGAGAACAGGGTTCAGGGTTTATGGAAATACCGGTGATTTTATACTCGAAGAATATACTATCAATTCTCTTAATAGTGATGATGATGACATCAAAGATGAAGGTGTTAAACTGTTTCTTACAAGTGAAAATGTTTTTCACACTTCAAATCAAATTTCAAGTGGTGTAAATTTTGTTGACGGTGTAGCTGAGTTTACCGGGCTGGATGTTGAATTGCCAACGGGTTATTCTTATGTTTGGGTAGCTTTTGATGTAGAACATGAAGCCGGAAATTTAAACAAAGCAGATGCATATATTCCGGAAGACGGGATTCTGGCAAATGATTCGCTTTATCCTCCCAAAGACCATGATCCACCCGGATACAGGTTAATTTACAGCACTGTTTTTCATGATGATTTTGATACTGATAAAGGCTGGCAACTTAGCGGAGAATTTGAACGGGATGAGCCATTGGGTTTAGGGGGGTATGATCCTGAATATCCCGGCAGCGGAGGACAACCCGGAGCGTCTTATGCTTTCACGGGAACAAATGTCCTGGGTACCGACCTTACCGGGTTGGGTGATTTCCCCGGAAATTATGAACCTGATCTTGGTGAAAAAGAGTATCAGGCCATATCTCCTTTAATAGACTGTTATTACTTCAATGATATAGTGCTTAGTTTCTACAGATGGGTTAACATATATATATCCGGTTATATGGATAAAGCTACGATAGAAATAAGTACAGACAATGGAGGTACATGGAATGAAGTATGGAGAAACACTTTCCATGATCAGATAGCTACTATATGGTCGCAACAAAATTTATCGCTCCCCGAATTAAACCGTGAAGAGAGTGTCAGGATAAGATTTACCCTGGGTCCGACCGGTGGTTATTATAATTACAGCGGATGGAATATTGACAACCTGTTTCTCTCAGGAAGCTTTATTACAAAAGATGTCGGAGTGACTGACTGGTTATATCCTGAGGATGGTTGCGGGCTTACCGATGAAGAAGAAGTAGCGGTTGTTATAAAGAATTTTGGCGCAGAAGCAAGCCCGGATATTATACCGGTAGGTTTCTCCCTTGACGGCGGTGAAAACTGGCATATGGATACTCTCTATCAGTCATTGAATGTTGATGAAAGTGTTGTTTTTATTTTTGAGCCCAAAGCTGATTTTTCGCAGCCTGGCAAATATGATAACGTTATCGCCAAAACATTTCTTGAAGGCGATCAGGACACCTCTAATGATGCTTTTTATACATCCGTATTATCTTTACCTACATATGAGCTTCCGTATGCTGAAAATTTTGAAAATGATGACGGGTTATGGGCTGCATATGGAGATAATGTATCATGGGAATGGGCTGTACCCGATGGCGAAGTTATAGAAAATGCACAATCAGGGCAGTATGCATGGATTACTGATTCACAAAGCCATTACAACCCCTACGAAGTATCATGGGTAGAAAGTCCATGTTTTGATTTTACAGGTAATGAGTTCTCGGTATTGGAGTTCTGGCTTAATACCGATACGCATGAAGATGTTGACGGTGTTTCTTTGCAATATACACTTGATGAAAGTGAAACGTGGGAAACTCTCGAACCCTTTGACGAAGAGCTTGTATGGAATTGGTTTGTAAACGAGAATATAACGTCTCTTGAAAATGCATTTGAATGTGGAAAAGGCTGGGACGGACAAAGCGAGGAATGGTTCCGGCCACGAATAGTATTACCATACGAGGTGCTGGATTACAACGATGCCAGGTTCAGGTTTGTGTTCGCATCCGGGGCTAACACTCAGCACTACGAAGGTGTTGCTTTTGATAATGTGCAACTTTATGAAGCGCCTCATGATGTCGGTGTTGTTGAACTGATCGAGCCGGAGAGCGATTGCGAACTGTCAGTAAATCAAACAATAAAAATTTCTATAAAAAACTTTGGTATCAATCCTGTTGAAGAAGATACCGAAATACCCGTTGGCGTTGATGTAAATGAATTAAGCCCGGTTTATGAAAGCTTTGTGCTTAACGAACCTTTGCATCCGGAAGAGACTGTCAATTATACTTTTGAAACCACTTTCGATATGTCGGAAATAGGTGATCATTCAATAGTAGCATATACCATGCTGCCTGGCGATACCGACTTTTATAATCCGGGAGTTTATAATGATACACTCTCTTCAATTGTTACGGTTTACGGTTATCCCGAAATTGACCTGGGAGAAGATATTTATACTACTCAGCCTGATACGGTGGTGCTTGATGCCGGTGAAGGTTTTGAAGAATACTTATGGCAGGATGGTTCAAGTGACCAATATTATTATGTATCTCTACCATATACTTATGAATATAGTGTTACTGTCTGGGATATATATGGATGTTCCGCATTCGATGATATTATGATAATAGCCCATGACCTTAGTGTTGTTGAGATAACATCGCCGGTCAGCGATTGTGAACTGGGGGAAAATGAGCAAATATCGGTAAAAATTCAAAATGTTGGACCTGATACTATCAGCAGCGGTACCGAAGCGCCCCTTTCTATCCATTATGAAAGTTCATATATTACAACCGAATCATTAATATTGCAGGATGATTTGCATCCCTCTGATTATACCATACATACTTTCGAACCTTTCTTTGACCTGACGGAAGAAACTACACATGAATTCAGGATATATCATCATTACAAGGATGCTTTTCCTGCTAATGATACCCTTGATGCTGTTATTGAAGTGTTTGGATACCCCAAAGTTGACCTTGGTGAAGATATATATACATTGCAGCCTGACACGGTTGTGCTTGATGCCGGTGAAGGCTTTGAAGATTATACCTGGCAGGATGGCTCCACAGGGCAGTATTATTATGTGGAATCACTATATTCACAGGATTACAGTGTTACGGTAACAGATTTTAACACATGTCCCGGATGGGATACCGTGCGGGTTATTACTTATGATATTGAAGTAGCGGAACTGCTTGAACCTGAAGATGCATGTGTTCTGAGTAACGCCGAACCGGTAACGGTGCTCCTGATTAATCACGGGCCGGAAAGCTTTTACAGCGGCGATACTTTTACTTTTATTCTGAATATGAATTCATCTTTTATATCCGAAGATGACCTTGTTGTGTCAGGACAGTGGGACGCAGGAGAACCAAAAGAGCTGACCTTCTCGGAAACCGTTAATATGGAAGATATCGGCGAGTATGAATTTGAGATTTATATGACCGAACACGATGCAAGTCCCGATAATGATACATTAAATGTTGTTGTTGAAGTAACCGGTTATCCTGAAGTTGACCTTGGTGAAGATATTTATACGATGCAACCTGACACTGTGGTGCTTGATGCAGGTGAAGGTTTTGCAACATATTTGTGGTGCGACGGTTCAACATCGCAGACCCTCGAAATAAGTGATTACGGTACTTACAGTGTCACAGTCACCAATGACCTGGGATGCGAAGGTGATGATTCAATAAATGTGTTACCCGAAATTCATGACCTGGCAATGACCGAAATTGTTGCCCCGGTTACTCTATGTGAAGGCGCTGTTGATGTTTTTGTAGTCGTTGAAGTAACTAATGAGGGAAATATGACCGTGCCTGAAGAAACAGAAATTGAAATGGGTTATCGTTTTGATGACCAGGATGATGTGATTGAAACAATGATATTTCAAAATGATTTGATGCCCGGCGAATCCCTTGTGTACACTTATGATAACCTTATCGAACAAGTCGGTTCAGGATCCTGGAGCCTAATGGCTTGGTTGTTTTATGATAAAGATGAAAATAATGACAACGACACAATCATTACTGAAGATAATGAATATAAACTGCCGGATGTTTACCTTGGCGAAGATATTTATACTACAGAGCCTGACACAGTTGTGCTGGATGCCGGAGATGGTTTTGCAGAATATTTGTGGCAGGATGGCTCTGAAGAACGGTACTATTATGTTTCATCACCCTATACCCAGGAATATAGTGTTACGGTGACAGATCATTTCGGTTGTTCAAATTCCGATTCAATATGGGTAAAAACCTTTGACCTGGCTTTGGAAGAATTGATCGAGCCACAAAGCTCCTGTACCCTGGGTATTGAAGAAACATTTGTATTTACTGCTCAAAACAAAGGTTACGACACTTTTAAAAAAGGAGATGAGTTTTCATTTGCTTATGAGATTAACAATGATATATATGTTGAAGAAAGCTTTGTCCTTGATAATAACTTATTGCCAGGCAATATTTATACTTTTTATTCGGATGAAACATTCGATTTGTCCCAAACCGGCGATTATGAAATAAAAATTTATTATACAGGTAAAGATGCAAACAGCCTGAACGATACTATCAAAGAAACCATTATTGCAGCAGGTTTACCCGAAGTAGATCTTGGTGAAGATATATATACAACCCAGCCCGATACTATTGTGCTGGATGCCGGCGAAGGATTTGAAGTATATTTATGGCATGACGGTTCAACCCATCAGTTGTTTGACGTTTATGATTTTGGAATTCACTGGGTTGTTGTTAACGATATCTATGGATGCCAGGGTAGTGACACACTTAATGTAATTAATAGTACCGGCGTTGAAAATATATTCCCGGGCGGACATAACGTTTACATTTATCCCAATCCGGCTTATGAATATCTTAATGTCAAATTTGATATTTTAGGTGAACATAAAATACTTGTTTATATCAGCGGAATAACCGGCAACATTATTATTAAAAATGAATATGAAATTAATGAATATGATGAATATAAAATATATGTTGGCGATTTTGACCCGGGGCTTTATTTTATAAGTATAATAATTGATAATCAATATAAAGTATTGAAATTTTTAAAGCAATAGGAAAAGTGAAAACAAGCTTCCGAATCTCATGAGATATAAAAAAATTATGTAAATTCAAATGGCCCGGGGCGGCCGTCAAAAGGCAGCCAATCCGAATGAAGTGAAACAAGAAAAACAAATGTTTTTTTAAATTTTCCAAAATAGATTTTAATTTAATGAAGGTAAATTTCGTAAATTTAAAATTTTAACCGATTGATCTTGTGATCGAACAGTATAAGGAAATGTTGTATGTTTAATTTTATCCATAGATGGTTTAAAGTTTTTGCTCAGATTTTCGGGAGGTTCTTTTTATTGTTATTTAAAGTGACCGGTTTATCGAATTGGATTTTAAGGTTGTTTATCGTCTGTTTTGTTTTTATTTCACCATTATTTTTATTTTCACAGTCTGAGTATTGTGTTCCTGAGACGCCTTATTTTGAGGTGGATTTGACTCATGATCCTGAAGCTGAATGGACTTCTGAAGGATTATTTCATCCGGAAGGCCCATGTTGTGATTATGGTGAGAATTGGAATTGCATGGAATTCGTTGTAACGCTCCACCCGGATGCAAATTCTATTATTATAATGTTTGGCGGCCCCACCGGCAACTTGTGGTTGCATGTGGAATGCGGACCCGCGATAGAAGTTGATGAACCTTACTTTCTTTTATGTTTTGACCACGAAGGGCCGCATTCTATTGTTTTGTGTCGTCCTGGCACACCTGTCCCGTATGAATTCAAAATTATTTCGCAGATTTTTGATTTTAATGTGGGTCTTGAACCATTTGATCCGGTATGTGAAGATAGTCCGCCATTTTTGTTAACCGGCGGAACACCCCCGGGAGGTGTTTATTATGTTGAAGGTGAAGAAAAAGTTTTTTTCGATCCCGGCGAATACGGGCCGGGTGATTACGAAGTAGTCTATATGGTTTATGATGAAGAGAGCGGCTGCCTTGGTACGGCAAGTGAAATACTTACGGTTATCGAACTTCCCGAAGTATTTTGGGACGGTATGGAGCTGTGTGATTATGGGGGATTGAAGGAGCTTTATGGTGGCATGCCTGAAGGAGGTTATTATACCGGAAATTATGTCGTCGACAACCTCTATTTTGACCTTGATGCTGCACCGCCCGGTGAGCATGTGGTTATTTATCATTATTCCGATGAGTATGGCTGCAGTGGTTCTGATACGGCAATGGTTATAGTTCATGAATTGCCGATTGCTGATGCTGGTGATGACCGGGTAATAGTTTATGGCACAACAACATTGCTTGAAGCGGCTGATGGCGGACCGGGCGAGCATGCTTATCACTGGGAACCGGAAAATTTGGTTGAAGAGCCTGATGAACAGGTCACTCTTACCGTGCCCCTTTTCGAATCCGTCGTTTTTACTCTCACTGTTACCGACCTGGAAACCGGGTGTATTAATACTGACCAGGTTACTGTATATGTTACCGGTGATACTCTTAAAATTATTGATATTACAGCTGATCCTGATGCCATTTGTTTCGGCGATTCGACCCAGTTATGGGTATTGCCGTCAGGAGGCTCAGGTGATTATAATTATCTTTGGACGGCAGACCCTCCTGACCCAAGCCTCGTTCCCAATGATATACAATCGCCCGTTGTAAGCCCCGATGTTACTACCATATATACGGTTGAGGTTGGCGATAATGAATACCCGGAACTTGGAACAGTGGATAGTTCAGTGGTCGTTACGGTATTTCCATTACCTGAAGTTACTTTGAACCTGCCAGAATCCTCCGTTTGTGCAAATACGCCTAACTATGCCCTTACTGGAGGTGAACCCGAAGGAGGAACATATTATTTGATGGACGAAGATTTTAATATTTTATATCTTCCTCATATTGATTTCTCTGATTTTTGCCCGTGTGAAATCGGTGAAGGCAATTATTATGTGCTTTATGAGTACACTGACCCTGCAACCGGCTGTACGGATTTTGATATAGCACCCTGGGAGATTTTACCTTATGTGGAAGCACTCTTTTACGTTTATGTGGAAGATATTTGTCAGTCGAATGTAGTTACTATTTCCAATCATTCAATTGGTGCCGATGAATATTTTTGGGATTTCGGCGACGGCACCCAAAGCGATACAGACGAGGAGGTTTTTATTCATATTTATCCTGAGGAAGATGAGACCATAACTTACACTATCTCTCTGACTGCCATAAATAATGAAGGATGTGAGCATACTTTTGAGAGGGAAGTGACCGTATATCCAAACATATATGCAGCATTTGATATGGATGTATCCGAAGGTTGCGCACCCCTGACAGTAGAATTTGAGAATTTGTCAACAGGCCCGATAGAATATTATTTATGGATTTTTGGCGATGGAACATTGTCTATGGAAGAAAATCCCGTAAAAACTTTTCATAATTACTATGATACGGATACGGTTTATACTGTTGAACTGATCGTTGGTTCTGATAATTTTTTCTGTACCGATTCATATTTTGCCGATATCACGGTCTATCCTTATGTTGAAGCAGGCTTTGCAATTGACCCGGTTGATGCTTGCTCTCCATATCATGCTGAAATAATGAACAATGCCATCAATGCCGAATTTTATGAATGGGATTTCGGCGATGGCAGCCCGGTTTCCAATTCGGGTGAAGATATTATCGAACATACTTATGAAAACCCGGGCCCCGATGTTGAAGTTTACAACCTGAAGCAAACCGTTTGGATTGAACGAAACGGTGAAGAGGTTTGTATAAAAGAATTCGATAAAGATATTACAGTATATCCTGAAGTGGAAGCCGCATTTACCGTATCGGACGATGAAGGTTGCGCGCCTTTTACAGTTGAATTTTATAATAATTCGGTTAATGCGACAAATTTTTTATGGGATTTTGGTGATGGAGGCACGTCGTCGCAGTCAGACCCGGAACATATTTTTCATAATACAACCGGTGAGACCATTGAGTATGAAGTAGAGATGATCGCATGGTCCGATTATTCGTGTTATGATACTACCGGTATTATAATTACCGTACATCCCCAGGTTACCGCCGGTTTTGATTTCAGCCCGGCTTACGCTTGCAATCCGCACTATGCCGAATTTACCAATACTTCTACGTCGGGAAGCGTAATGACTTATTATTGGGATTTTGGTTATGGAGATCCTTCTACTCAGGAAAATCCTGATCCCCATTTATATGATCATGATGAGGATGAACCGCAAACTTATGAAATAGTGCTCACAGTTACAACTGAAGAAGGATGCCAGGATGTGGCAATAGATTCTATCACTATATACCCGAAAGTAATAGCCGATTTTCAGCCCATACCTGGCTCTGGTTGTAGCCCGCTGGAGGTTTTCTTCCAGAATAATTCAACAGGCGGTCTCAATTATGAGTGGCATTTTGGTGATGGCGAGGCTTCATCTACCGAATTTGAACCGACGCATGTTTATGAAAATCCGGGATATGATAACATAGAGTATTTTGATGCCACTCTTGTAGTTGAATCGGAATATTTGTGTTATGATACTATTATTCATACAATTGAAGTGTTACCGACACCTAAAGCTGACTTTACAGTTGAATTGGCTTCCGGTTGTTCACCGTTTACCGCAACAATCATTAATAACTCCAAGGGCGTTGATACTTATTACTGGGATTTTGGTGATGGTTCAGGAATTCACAATTTCGATGATGATATTTTTGAGTGGGAGTTTGAAAACGATACGGGCGACCCGATTAGCTATACAATACATTTGGAAGTTGAAAATTATTTCGGCTGTACTTCCGAATTAAGCCGGAAAATTACCGTATATCCGGAAGTTATTGCCGGCTTTGAGGATGTTGAAGATGGATGTCATCCACACATGGTTAATTTTGTTAATACAACTCAAAATGCATTATATTATGAATGGGATTTTGGCGATGGAACAACTTCGCAAGAGGAGCATCCCGAACATACCTATATTAATTTCAGTCCTACTGAAGAAGCTACCTTTACTGCAAGCTTGTTTGCCGAATCGGGGTTTGGTTGCTGGGATATTTATGAACAAGAGGATATTACAGTATTTCCTACACCGCTGGCATCTTTTTGGGTAGAAAATCCGGTGGGCTGTTCACCTCATGAGGTTATAATTCATAATGCTTCAGAGGGAGGCTCAGAGTTCTGGTGGGATATAGGTGACGGTACCCCTCCTTTTGAAGACGGTTCGGATGTAATTTCTGTTACATACTATGTTGAACCCGGCGAAGGTGAACAGGTTTATAATATAAAGCTTGAAGTTATTAATGATTATGGATGTACGGATGTATTTACCCAGCAGGTTACGATTTACCCTGATGTAATTGCCGACTTTTATGTAAGTGAAGACGAAGGATGCCATCCTTTTACAGTTGATTTTACCAATGAATCACAAGGAGCATCGGGCCACACACCTTATAAATGGGATTATGGCGATGGTAATACTTCCTACAATTCCGAATATATACATTCGCATACTTTTCACAATTACAGCCATACCGATGATACCACTTATACCGTAACACTGGTTGCTTCATATGAAAATGTATGTTTTGATACCTTACAGCGCGATATTGATGTATTAGCGACACCTCTGGTTGATTTTGAAGTACTTAATTCGCCGGGCTGTTCACCTCATGAAATAATTGTTGAAAATAATTCTGTCGGGGGAGTGAATTTTCTGTGGGATTTTGGAGATGGTAGCGATCCGGTCAACCAAGAACACCCTGATCCTCACCAGTACACACAACCGGCAGGAGAAGGTCCGGGCATATTTACAATTACCCTTGAAGTATGGGGTGAAAATGATTGTTATCATTTTTACCAACAGGACGTAACAATATATCCCGAAATAGAAGCCATGTTTGATATGAATGGTGAAGGATGCCATCCATTAACAGTTCAATTCGAAAATCAAACAGTCGGCGGGCATAGCTATTTGTGGGATTTTGGGGATGGGAACCAGTCAAAAGAGGAAAATCCTGAACATCTATTTTATAATTATTCACATACTGAAGTACAGGAACGTATAGTTACTTTATACGCTATGTCTGATTATGGTTGTGAAGCACAATACAGCGATACGGTGTACATCTGGCCAACGCCGAAAGCAAGCTTCAATCTATCCGAAACATCAGGCTGTTCACCTTTTTCACCTACAATTTATAATAATTCGGTCGGAAATGACCTTATTTATGAATGGGACTTTGGAAATGGCCAATCGAATGAAGATGCACCTTCTTTTGTTCATACCTGGGAAAATACAACAGATAACCCGCTCGATTTTCAAATCTTGCTGACTGTCATTAATGAATTTGGATGCAGTGATAATACAAGCGAATCAATAACCGTATTTCCCGAAGTCATTGCCGACTTTACGACTTCCGATGGATTTTTTGACGGCTGTTCACCTTTTATGGTCAAATTTGTTAACCAGTCTCACTTGGGTAATACTTATAAATGGGATTTTGATGACGGCACAACTTCGACCAGTGCCAATCCTACACATATATTTATTAATGACAGACCTGATATTGAAGTTTTCAACGTAAGTCTTGAGGCTACCTCGGTTTATTATTGTAAAGATACCGTTATAAGGGATGTTTCGGTCTATCCTGCACCTGAAGCTAACTTTACGGCATTACCGGAAGTACAGCCATATCCTGAAACCACGGTTACAATCACAAATCATACTAATCCCGGTGATTTCATGTTTCAGTGGGATTTTGGCGATGGTAGTGATATATACGAAACTGAAGACCGTACTCCGTTTGATTATACTTATGAATGGGATGAGGGGGATTTGACAACAAAAACATATATCATTACTTTAACAGCTTCCAATGATTATTGTTATGATGGTAAAGAACAACAGGTTACAATAACATCCCCTTTTCCTGTGGCTGATTTTGAGCCTTCAACTCAAGGTTGTGTTCCTTTTGAAGTACAGTTTTACAACAATTCACTTTACAGTAATGAATATCGCTGGCATTTTGGTGATGGAGTAATATCGGTTGAAGAAAATCCAAAACATGAATTTATTGACGCGGGAGAATACGAAGTCATGCTTATTGCTATTGGTGATGGAGGCAGAGATACGACATACAGGCTCGTTACGGTGTTTGAAAATCCTTTAGCTGATTTTGAACTTGTATCAAATCTTATATTGATACCCCATGAGTCTTTGGAAGTTATAAATAAATCAGAATTGGCTTCTTATTATTTCTGGGAGTTTGGTGATGGTGGTACTTCAACAGAATTTGAACCGGTTTATTATTATGATACGCCCGGGGTTTACGATGTATTGCTTACAGCATATACAGATACCGACCCGCAATGCATTGATACTAAAATCCTTGAAGCCGGCCTTCGCGTTGATGAAGCCTGCCAGGTGTTGTTCCCAAACGCATTTAAACCAATTACAACCGGGCCTACCGGCGGAACTTACGACCCAAGTAATCCAAATGCTGTTTTTCTTCCGCTTTATGAAGGTGTTGATGAAGAGAAATATGTTCTTGAAATTTATAACCGCTGGGGTGAACTTATATTCCGTTCAACTCATCCGGACATAGGCTGGGATGGATATTTCCGTGGGAAACTTGCTTCAATGGACGTTTATGTCTGGAAAGTTTCAGGAAAATGTACCAACGGAAGAATAATTAACAAATCCGGTGATGTGACACTTATTAGATAGGTTTTCGTAATCAAACATTTACTGAATTATTATAAGTTGTTGTTTGCAAGTTGCAAGTTTTGTAATTGCTTCCACAAAACATTAACCAATAAACAAAACACGGCAACAAGCAACAAGTTAAAAGCAATAAATAACAAATTTTGTCAAAAATACTAATTATTATATATTTGCCCTGCTTTTTAATTAAGTAAATAAAAATATTGAATACTAGGCTTCTATAATATGAAAGGAATAATATTGGCCGGTGGCTCCGGAACTCGCCTTTATCCGATTACACTGGCAATGAGTAAGCAGTTGATGCCTATATATGATAAACCGATGATATATTATCCTTTGTCTGTTTTAATGATGGCAGGGATAAATGAGATTTTGATTATTTCAACCCCTGAAGATCTTTCTGATTTTGAACTTTTACTGGGTGATGGCAGTGCATTGGGTTGCAGCTTCAGCTATGCAGTGCAGGAAAAACCGCTCGGTATTGCACAGGCTTTCATTATTGGCAGTGAGTTTATTGGTAAAGATAAAGTGGCATTGATTTTAGGAGATAATATATTTTACGGAAATGGATTACACAGGATTTTACAACAAAATAATGACCCGGTAGGGGGAACCATCTTTGCTTATCATGTTTCCGACCCCGAAAGGTATGGTGTCGTGGAGTTTGATATAAACAAAAAAGCTGTTTCAATTGAGGAAAAACCGGAAAATCCCAAATCAAATTATGCAATTCCGGGTCTCTATTTTTACGATAATGCGGTTGTTGATGTAGCTCAGAATATTAAGCTTAGCACAAGAGGAGAATATGAAATAACAGACATCAATAAACACTATCTTGAAAAAGGTCAATTAAAAGTCGGTGTGCTTGGCAGAGGTACAGCATGGCTTGATACCGGAACATTTACCTCTTTGATACAGGCTGCGCAATTCGTCCAGGTTATTGAAGAGAGACAAGGACTAAAGATTGGGTGCATCGAAGAAGTAGCCTACAGGATGGGCTTTATTGACGATGTGCAACTTAAAAAAATCGCACAACCGCTTATTAAAAGCGGATATGGAGAATATTTGTTGAATTTGGTTACATAATAGAACGCGGATTTACCCTGTGGAATAATGTTTAGCTTGATTTAATAACTTAAAATAATAATATATTCCACAGGATTAATCCGTGTCATCTGCGTTCCATTTTAATATTTTTATAATGCAAAAAAAGATACTCATTACCGGTGGAGCCGGTTTTATAGGCAGCTGCCTGGCCGAAAAACTGATAAAAGACCCTGATAATTTTGTAGTTATTGTTGATAATCTATCAACCGGAAATTTGGAAAAATTACCCGATTTGCCAAAAGATAACTGGAGGTTTTTGAAGTGTAATGTTAATGATTATCGCGATATCGCTGAAGTAATGCTTTCATACAATTTTGACTACGTATTTCATTATGCTGCTTTTGTGGGGGTTCAAAGAACACAGGCAAATCCTATAAGTGTTCTGAATGATTTAAAAGGTATTGAAAATGCTTTTAGTCTTTGCAAAAATTCCAGTGTTCGCAGGGTGTTTTTCGCCTCTTCATCCGAAGTTTACGGTGAACCGGTCGATTTACCGCAAAATGAAGAAACTACGCCACTCAACTCAAGAATACCATATGCCGTTGTGAAAAATGTTGCAGAAGCATTTCTTACATCATATAAGAAAGAATATGACCTTGACTTTACTATTTTCAGATTTTTTAATACCTACGGATCAAAACAAAGCCCGGACTTTGTGATGTCAAAATTTATAAAACACGCTTTACTTGATGAAGATATACCTATCTATGGTAACGGCAAGCAAACCCGGACTTTTTGTTTTATCGATGATAATGTTGATGCTTGTATCAATGCCTTTAAATACAACAAATATGTTAACGAGGTTTTAAATATTGGCTGTGATAAAGAAATTTCAATTTTGGATTTAGCTGAAACCGTCGTAAAATTAACCGGTTCAAAATCGAAAATCGTTTTTAAACCACCTCTGCCCGAAGGTGATATGAAAAGAAGATATCCCGATATAAGAAAAATGAGGGATCTTCTTAACCGGAAGCTGATTTCCCTGGAAGAAGGAATAAAGAAAACTCTTGAGGATACAAGGTTTATCATTGAATGATGAAGCACTTATGTGAAATGATGACAGTTGATAATTAATGAGTGTTTAAGACAGAAGGAAATTTCCATTATTAAGTTATTAAGAAGAGATGTGAATGATTAATTAATAAAACGAAATATAATAATATACTGATGGGATATACAATTGAAGACCTTTTAAAAAAAATTAATGATGAGATAGATAACCTCGATATAACAGGTGAACCAGGGGAGCTTTATTCGCCCGTAAAATACAGCCTTAAAAACGGGGGAAAAAGAGTAAGGCCCCTTATGGCATTGATAGCTTGTGATATGTTTGGTGAAAACATTGATAAGGCAATACCGGCGGCTATAGGTCTGGAAGTTTTTCACAATTTCACCTTATTGCATGATGATATAATGGATCAATCGCCCATGCGCAGAGGTAAACCTTCCGTTTATAAGAAATGGAATACTAATACAGCTATTTTGTCAGGCGATGTGATGTTTGCCCTCGCATATCAATATATGCTAAAAACACCGGATAAAAATCTCAAACGTATTCTTGAGGTTTTCAATGAAACGGTCATTCAAGTTTGCGAAGGACAACAATATGATATGAATTTTGAAGCTATAAGCAATGTTTCTGAAGCTGAATACCTTAATATGATCAGACTTAAAACTGCCGTTTTGCCTGCTAATAGCCTTAAAATTGGTGCTATTGTAGCCGCAGCACCTGAAAATGAAATACAAAACCTCTACCTTTTTGGCGAATTGTTTGGATTGGCTTTCCAGCTTAAAGATGACTGGCTGGATGTTTTTGGTGATGAAAATGTTTTTGGTAAAAAGACCGGTGGTGATATAATAGCAAATAAAAAAACCTGGCTCTATATCAAAGCATTTGAAATGGCAAATAAAGATCAAATAAAAAAACTAAAGGAAGCATACTCCAACAGAATTCAACATCCGGAAGAGAAAATAAATATTGTAAAAAACATATACATACAACTCGAACTAAATAAATTGGCTATAAGCCATATGGAAAAATATTATCAAAGAGCTTTTGATTATCTGGAAAAAATAAAAATCCCCGAAGAATCCAAAAGTAATATTACTCGTCTGATTAATCTTTTAATTGAAAGGAAATCATAAATAAAAAGAAATGAAAATATTATTATTAGGCAGCGGTGGCAGGGAACATGCAATTGCCTGGAAGATTAATCAAAGTCCTTTATGTGAAAAATTATTTATTGCGCCGGGTAATGCAGGTACAAGTTTATGTGGTGAGAATGTAAAAATTGATCCTGATGATTTTGCGGCCGTTGGCAGGTATGCTACAGAACAAGGAATAAAGATGGTTGTTGTTGGTCCTGAAAAACCCCTGGTAAAGGGTATTGCCGATTATTTTTCGAATAATTCCGGATTAAAAAACATTGCCGTTATCGGGCCTAAATCTGAAGGTGCCAGGCTTGAAGGCAGTAAGGCATTTGCAAAGGAATTCATGCAGAAATACCAGATACCCACAGCCAAATACCAATCTTTTTATAAAGAAACTTTGGATGAGGGTTTACGGTTTTTGGAATCCTTGAAGCCGCCATATGTTATTAAAGCTGATGGGCTTGCTGCAGGAAAAGGGGTATTGATTTTTGATAAGCTCAAAGACGCAATGAATTCATTTAAAAAAATGATCACTGAAAGAATGTTTGGCGATGCTTCCGATTGTGTCGTAATTGAAGAGTTTTTGGAGGGTAAAGAGATTTCGGTATTTGTGGCAACCGATGGACATAATTATATAATGCTTCCTGAAGCAAAGGATTATAAACGTGCAGGTGAGGGTGATACGGGCCCGAATACGTGCGGAATGGGGTGTATCAGCCCTGTACCATTCGCCGGTCAATTATTTATGAAAAAAGTGCGCAATCGTATTATTGAACCAACTATTAGCGGACTTGTTAAAGAGAATATCGACTATAAAGGCTTTATTTTTTTTGGTCTTATGAATGTTGATGGTGACCCGTATGTTATAGAATATAATGTAAGGCTGGGCGATCCCGAAGCAGAAGCCACATTGCCAAGAATTAATTCTGATTTTGTTCAGCTTTTAAAACAAATAAGCAATAAAACCATACATGAATACAAGATAGAAATTAATCCCGATTTTGCTTCAACAATAATATTGGCATCGGGTGGTTATCCGGGAAATTACCGTAAAGGATATGAAATAACCGGACTTGATTTGATAAAGGACAGCATCGTCTTTTATGCCGGTGCATGTTGTCAAAATGATAAATTAATAACATCAGGAGGTAGAGTTATGGCAATTACATCTCTTGATCGCAACATAGAACAAGCACTAAAAAAATCAAAGTTGAATGCCGAGAAAATTGATTTTCAGGGAAAGTATTACCGTAAAGATATAGGGAATGATTTAATTTAGCCTAACTAATCCAACATTATGTTCATAAGTGCTTTTAAAACCAGCCGCGTCTATCTGCCTTTTCTTATAATTTTGGTTGCTTTTTTGCTTTGGCTTGACGGTTTCTGGTTTTATCACGAAACTACGGTTCCCCGGGATATTGTAGCTCCGTTATATAGCATGATCTTACCCTTTTTCGATACTTATAAGTTTCTGAACGTACTGTTGGCATTTATCTTTTTGATTGTACAGGCATTTATGCTTAACCATGTTATAACGTCAAAAAATCTTGTTGACAGACACTCTTATATGCCCGGCTTTATCTATGCTGTTTTGATGAGCAGCTCCTTTGACATGTTTTCTTTTCATCCTGTGCTTGTATCAAATTTTTTCCTTATTTTAATCCTAAATAAGATCATTGATGTTTTTGACGAAGATAAAGTTTATCTCGAGATATTTAATGTCGGTTTACTCATTGCGGTGGCTTCCTTGTTTTATTTTCCTGCAATATTTTTTGCCGTGCTTGCTGTGATAGCACTTTTTGTATATTATTTGGCGTCATTACGAGGAATAATCGCAACTCTAATAGGGTTTTTTACTCCCTATTTTTTTCTTGGCGTATATTACTTCATGATCGGTAAGTTGGAAATGCATCTTGTCTATTTCATCGATATTTATAAGCCTTTTTTGATCCTGAATATTGAACTTGAAACTTTTTTCCTGACTTATGTGATATTTTTCGCAATCCTTTCACTTGCAGCAATAGTTAAAGTTTTCTTTTCCGTAATACGTGACCGTCCTATACGTATCCGAAAAAGATATAACATTTTATTTTATTTCTTGGTAATATCATTGGTCTCCATTTTTTTTATAACCGACAAACACATTTTACATCTTGGGTTGATTAATATTCCGGTTGCCGGCATATTAGCCTGTTTTTTTCACAATAACAGGAAGAAATTTTGGAACGAACTGTTGTTTACATTGTTGATTATCTTTTTAATACTTGCAAAATTTAACAGGTATGGTTTATTATCGGATATTTTATAAAAAAAATATTTTTTACTTTTGATTAATTTTCAAAATTATTAGTTATAAGATGAAATTTGGTGTTGTAGTTTTCCCGGGCTCAAATTGTGATCATGATATCATATACGTTTTAAAGAAGGTATTTGGAAAGGATGTAGTTGTTTTGTGGCATAAAGAGCAGGATTTACAGGATTGTGACCTGGTATTTTTACCCGGAGGCTTTTCATATGGTGATTACTTGCGCTCGGGATCAATTGCCAGGTTTTCGCCCATAATGGAAGAATTGATAAAATTTGCCAATAGCGGGGGTTATGTTATGGGTATTTGTAACGGTTTTCAAATTCTCTGTGAGGCTCATCTGTTGCCCGGAGCATTGTTGCACAATGATAATCATAAATTTATCTGTTGCAATTCCTATATTTTGCCGCAGACAAATAACAGTTTTGCAACCTCATTGCTGCAAATTGATAATCCTGTGAAAATTCCTATTGCTCATGGTGAGGGACGGTACTACGCACCTGATGATGTTTTGAAAGAGTTGAATGATAATGACCAGGTGCTTTTCCGGTATTGTGACAGGTTTGGAAATATCACCCGCGAAGCAAATCCTAACAGGTCTGCTGAAAATATTGCAGGTATTTGTAATGAACAAAGAAATGTTATCGGAATGATGCCTCACCCGGAGAGAGCTGCTGACGCGGAGCTTTTCAATACTGATGGAAAGACAATATTTGAATCTATATTTGATCAATTGAAAGTTATTATATAGTTGTTACGGGTTGCAAGTTGCCGGTTATAAGTTGTAATGTATGTTTGTAATGTTAAACCCCCTTATTCGTTTCAAAAAGTAATGTTGTGAATAAAAAGATACTTTTTTTGGTTGCTCATCGTCCCGGAAGGTCACCGGGTCAGAGATTTCGCTTTGAACAATATCTTAATTACCTTAATAAAAACGGTTTTCAAGCTCATATATCACATCTTATTGATGAAAATGACGACAGTAAATTCTATGCACCCGGTAAATTTTTTGCTAAATTTCGCATTTTGCTGAAAAGTATAAGAAAAAGACTGAAAGACCTGAGGCTGGCAAAAAAAATTGATATTATTTTTATTTACCGTGAAGCTATTATGCTTGGAACAACGTTTTTTGAAAGCCGTCTGAAAAAAATGGGAATACCTGTTATTGTTGATTTTGATGATTCAATATGGCTAAAAGACGTTTCGGAAGGAAACCGTAACCTGGCTTTTCTGAAAAGACCCTCAAAAACACCTGCCATTATCCGGCTATCTGATGCCGCATTTACAGGAAACAATTACCTGGCGGACTATGCACGTAAATATAATTCGAATGTCAAAGTTTTTCCTACCACTATTGACACCGATTATTATTTGCCTGTCGAAAGAATTGCTAATAACCCTATCTGCATAGGTTGGACAGGTTCTTCAACAACATTAAAACATTTGGTGATGGCTATACCGGTGCTTAAAGAGATCCGCAAAAAATACGGAGAACAGGTTTGTTTCAGAGTTATATCTGATGAACCTTTAATAGCTGATATAGATGGATTGAAAAATATCAGATGGAAAAAAGAAACAGAAGTATCGGATTTGAATGAAATAGATATAGGTATTATGCCTTTGCCTGATAATGACTGGACAAAAGGAAAATGCGGTTTTAAAGGGCTGCAATATATGGCATTGGAAATACCTGCAGTTATGTCGCCTGTTGGTGTAAATAACGAAATCGTTGATAATGGAAAGAACGGATTCCTTGCGGAAGGTCATAAGGATTGGTTTGAAAAACTATGCCTGCTTATAGATTCTTTTGAATTGAGAAAAAAAATGGGGAAAAAAGGAAGGCAAACAGTCATTGAAAAATATTCCTTTCATTCACAAAAGGATAAATATCTTAAATATTTCAAAGAAATAGCCGGTATCAAAAGTAATAAAGAATGATCGAAGCCGGCTATATCCGAACAAAATAATATTGAATAAGCGTTGCAGATTGCCTGTTAGTTTGTATGGTATTGGATTTCAGATTTATCCATGGGCTATTTTCCAATGACTTTTTCAGTTTTTCAGGCAGAAGTGAAAATTGCAATCTGATTACATAATGTTAAAACCATATCATTCAAAAAGATATATTGAAGCCGGTTGTGATGAAGCCGGGCGGGGTTGTTTAGCCGGGCCTGTATATGCTGCTGCTGTTATTCTGCCCTGCAATCCTGCCGCTGATCTTTCCAGGCTGTTGGAGGATTCGAAAAAGCTTTCAGCAGCCCGGCGTGATCATATTTGCACAATCATAATGAAGGAAGCTCTTTCCTGGGCTGTTGCATCTGTTGATAACAACGAAATTGACCGTATTAATATTCTTAATGCATCAATACTTGCGATGCATCAGGCTCTTGATAAGCTTACCGTAAAACCTGAACGGATCATTATTGATGGCAACCGGTTTAAAACATACCGGGATATTTATTATAGCTGTATCATAAAAGGTGATGCTGAGTTTATGTCAATTGCTGCGGCTTCAATTATCGCTAAAACCTGCAGGGATGATCATATGATGCAGTTACACGAACAATATCCTTGTTATAACTGGAAAAACAATAAGGGATATCCAACGCCACACCACCGTGAGACGATACGTTTACGCGGGCTTTCGCCTTATCACAGGCGAACTTTTAAAGTGAAGGAGCAGTTGAAATTATATTTGTGATAATTTGCTGATCAAGTTATTCAACCAGCTCATACCCGGATTCTCTGCCTTTGTCTATAGCAGGTATCCCGTATTTCAGCCATTTTGGCGGCGGTTCGCCTTTCAGGTAATGATCGAAGAACTGTTGCATTCTTATGCCCAGGTCTATCCTGTTTGGCCTTCTTTGAAGGTTATGTGCTTCACCATCATAAGAAAGCATCCACGCCGGTTTTTGCAAACGTCTTAAAGCTGTAAAAAGTTCAATCCCCTGGTACCATGGCACGGCGCCATCTTCATCGTTGTGCATGATCAGCAGGGGTGTTTCTATTTTATCTGCAAAGAAGATAGGACTGTTTTCATAATACAGGTGAGGAGTTTCCCATAAAGAGCCACCAAGGCGGCTTTGTGTTTGTTCATATTGATATTGACGAGACCTTCCGCTGGTCCACCTGATGCCACCGTATGCACTTATCATATTACACACAGGAGTCCCTGCCATAGCCGCTTTAAACATGTTAGTACGGGTTATTATCCATGTTACCTGGTAACCACCCCAGCTTTGTCCCTGCAAACCGATATTGTTGCGGTCAATAAAATCATATCTTTCAACCATGCTTTGTGTGCCGCTTACAACCGCATCAAATGCACTCTGACCCGGATAACCTATTTGATATTTTATGTCAGGTACAAATACTATATAACTGTTGCTGGTAAAAAAAGGTATATTGATCACCGAACGGCTTGGAGACGGCACGTAATGTCGATGCTTTGTGTTGGAAAGTCGTTCGTAAAAATATACTATCATTGGATATCGTTTTTCCGGCTCCATATTTTCAGGTGTGTATAAAAGCCCCTGCAGCGTATCATTGTTAAATGAAACCCAATCAACCAGCTTAACATCCCCCCAGAGATAGTCCTGCTGTTGAGGATTGGCATTGCTTATTCTGACAATATCCGAAAAATCAGGCTTGCTGACATATAGATCATTGTATTCTTTAAAATTACCTCTTCGCCATATTATTCTGTCTTCATTACGTGCTTTTTCAACAAAACGGAAAGTGCTTTCTTCACTTATCAGATTGGTAAAGAATGTGCGCCACCTGTCTAAATAGTAATTGCAAAAACCCGAAACCTTTGTTTTTTCATTAAAAACGCTTAGCAGTAAAGGCTCGGTTTTATCAATAAATATTTCTTCCCTGTCGGTTTTTATGTAGCGAAACCTGTTATAATTATCCCTGCCACGGTTCATTGTTATGTTAACAGGTTCCTTTTCAGCTTCAGGGTCAAGTTGCCATATATCATAATCATCATAAACAAGTACGGCTTCATCATTTTTAAACCATCCGGCTATTCCGGAAGGCGGGGGGGTGCGTGGCTGATCCCACGGTTCTCTGTATAGCGGTACATCAACCATTTCAGAAATAATACGAATATCACCCGTGTTGTTGTCATGAACATACCAGTGAGAATCATTGCTGTCAAACCATATAATATAATTGCCGTTTGGGGAAAGCCCGTATACTAAAATGGCTTCTTCCAGTATCATTTTTTTTTCCTGTTTTTCAATATCCAGAAGATATACATCGCGCTGGCGGTTAACGTGCCATGTGGGTTTGATCTGGTAAGGCTGATAATTATAGCCTATGGCAAAACGGGCATCATCATTTCCTGCTGTATTTACATTGCGTATTGTCGTGTCTGCAATCTGCCAGATGTCGTTGTCGTTGGTTTTGTATACAGCAAGATATGACCTTCTTTTTTCGCTTGAAAGCTCCACATGTTGCTGAGTTTGCAGGAGAGGATCCTGCCAGTGCCAGATATCAAGGCTGTACTTTTCTTCTTCAAGGAGGGTGTCTTCAGGTTCGGGTTCAGGTATAGGACAAGTACCGAAAAACAGACGTTCGCCGGATTCCGAAAATCTCAGAGTTTGGTGAGGACTGATATGCCAGCCATCAAAGATCCGGTTTGAAGAGGAACCGGCAACTAATGATGGAGCATCCATGCCAATTTCATAATAATATAGCCCGTAAGTTTTCACATCATTGGTGTCGGCAGTAAATACAAAAGCCAGCTGTCTGCCTGCTTTGTCCGTTTGTAATTGTGCGAGTTCACCCGCCTTGCTGAATATTTTGCTGTGTTTTTCGGTTTGTGTCTCGAAAATGTTCAATGTGCTTACTTCAATAGTATCCTTGTCGTCTTTTGTTACGAAAGCAATTAATTCTCCGTTTTCAGATATTCTGTATTGAGCCGGTTTCGCGAACTCATGCTTTTTATCTTCAATGGGGTTGTAAATTACCAGTTTCTCAACAGCCTTTGTTTCCGGCTCCCCGTTATCACTTTCGTTATTCTTATTTTCAGTTTGATCCCCAGGTATTGTGTCGTTTTTTATGATCTCTTTTTCATGTTCATATACAAAAGCCATCCAATTTTTGCCCTTTCCTGGTACCATATATGATTTTACTGCCGGAAAACGCTTTGTTTTGCGTTCTTTTAGAATTGTGATACCCAATGTATCTACAGGCATATCTTGTTTCCCTTTGTTATTAAGCTTTGCCTGCCTTACCAGCTCTTTTTGGGGTACTATCCTGTATGCAATAAATTTGCTGTTGCCCGAAAAAACGTGCCCTGAACCCCGGAGTACAGTATCTGTTTTTTTTGACCTTCTCTCGTAAATACATAATATACCGTCGCCGTCCTGCGGATGGACCTGATAGCTTATCCATTCGCCGTTTTCGCTTATAACAGGTCTGTTAATGTAGTTCCAATGATCGTAATCATCATGAGTTAAAGGATGCTTGTGTTGATTGGCTGTAATATTAATAATTGCGACCGCAGATAAAAAAAGGAAAAATGTGAAAGTTTTCATATTGATATTTATTTGGTGAAAAAACCATTCTATATTTTAAGAAAGTTTATATAATTACTTAAAAGATTCATATAAACATTTCAAAAGCCTTAATTATAAGGTTTAAAGGGTTAAATATATGACTTTTTTGAGAAATAAATTATATTGTGTATTGTTAAAGTTTCATTTTTTGATTTCTTTAGGTTGTTTTAAGTTTGTTTTTTTATTTTATTTGTTTGTTCGGGCTTAAAATTTTTACGTTATATACAGATTATGGCAGAAATAATGAATAAATTCATAGAGATAATTTCGGCTGAGCTTGGAGTAAAGTCGTGGCAAACGGTTAAGGCGGCAGATTTGTTGGAAGGCGGAGCTACTATTCCTTTCATAGCGAGGTATCGTAAAGAGTTGACCGGTTCGATGGACGAGGTTCAGCTACGGTATATACGCGACCGTTATGCACAGCTTAAGGAGCTGGAAAAGAGGAGGGAAGCTATTCTTGGATCTTTACGTGAGCAGGGATATATGACTGACGAACTTGAAGGGAAGATCTTATCTGCACAGAAGCTCAGTGAGCTTGAGGATCTTTATCTTCCTTACCGTCCGAAGCGTAATACACGTGCTACCATTGCAATTGCCAAAGGTCTTGAGCCGTTGGCCAAAAAGCTGTTTTCGCAGCAGAAAATGGATTTGGAGCATGAAGCAGGGATTTATGTATCGAAAGAGAATGAGGTGGCAGATACTGAAGAGGCTTTGGCCGGTGCAAGGGATATTATTGCTGAGTGGGTAAATGAAAATGCAACAGCGCGCAATCGCATCCGAAGGTTATTTGAAAAGGAAGCCTTTGTCAAAAGCTCTGTTATTAAGGATAAAGAGAGCGAAGGCAGCAAATACCAGGCTTATTTTGACTGGGAGGAGAAGCTGTCGGGGGTGCCGTCACATCGAATTCTTGCAATGTTTAGAGGCGAAAATGAAAAATTTCTTAGGATCACTATAGCACCTTCCGAAAATAAGGCTTTGGAGATCCTCAAACAGCTTTTTGTTAAGGGTAATGGACCGTTATCCAATCAGGTTGCCGAAGCTGTGAAAGACAGTTATAAGAGGCTGATAGCACCTTCTATGGAAAATGAGATGCGGCAGCTATATAAACAAAAGGCAGATGAAAAAGCGATAAAAGTTTTTGCCGACAACCTGCGGCAGTTGTTATTGGCACCGCCTTTGGGCCAGGAAAACATCCTTGCTGTTGATCCCGGGTTCAAGACAGGATGTAAGATAGTTTGTCTTGATAAACAGGGAAGGTTGCTTCATAATGAGACTGTATACCCTCATCCTCCGCAAAAGGAATGGAGGCAAGCACAAAAAAAAATACAAAGCCTTGTGGATGCATATGATATTGAGGCTATTGCTATTGGCAACGGTACGGCCAGCCGTGAAACGGAAAATCTTATTCGTCGTATCAGGTTTGATCGTGATGTGAAAGCGGTAATGGTCAATGAGAGCGGTGCATCAGTGTATTCGGCATCACCATTGGCGCGTGAAGAATTTCCTGAATATGATGTAACAGTAAGGAGTGGTGTATCAATAGGACGCCGGTTGGCTGATCCGCTGGCAGAACTCGTAAAAATTGACCCTAAATCAATTGGAGTCGGACAGTATCAGCATGATGTCGATCAAAAAGCACTGCAGCAAAGCCTTGATGATGTCGTGATCAGTTGCGTCAATGCTGTCGGTGTGGAAGTTAATACAGCCAGTACGCAGCTGTTGAAATATGTGTCAGGACTCGGACCTGTGCTGGCAAAAAATATTATTGAATACCGGAATAAATACGGGCCTTTAGGATCACGAGAGGAATTGAAAAAAGTGCGCCGTTTTGGGGATAAAGCTTACGAACTTGCAGCCGGCTTCCTGAGGTTGAACCAGTCGAAGAATCCATTAGACCGGTCAGCAGTGCATCCTGAAAGTTATACGGTAGTGGAAAAAATGGCTAAAGACCTCAATACTACAACAACAGATTTGATAAATGATGAAGCTTTACGAAAGAAAATAGATATTAACAGATATGTTACCGGGCAAACCGGGTTGCCTACATTAAATGATATTCTTGAGGAACTGGCACGTCCGGGGCGTGATCCCAGAAAAAAATTCGTGGCGTTTGAATTTGACAAAAATGTTAACTCAATAGAGGATCTGAAACGTGGTATGATATTGCCGGGAATAGTAACAAATATAACTGCTTTCGGTGCCTTTGTGGATGTAGGTGTGCATCAGGACGGACTTGTACATATAAGTCAGTTGTCTGAAAAATTCGTCAAAGACCCTGCCGAAATAATTAAACTGAACCAAATGGTAAAGGTAAAGATACTTGATGTGGATATAAACAGAAAACGCATCAATATGAGCATGAAAGTTTGATTGCCCGGAAACCGGTAACCATCAACTGGCAATTGGTGCAGGTTATTTATAAATTCGGTTATCGCCTTCCGCCTCGTTATCTGACAATTATTCCTTGTTGTTATTTCCGTTAACGTATATCTTGTTAATCAGGTGCACATATTCTTTTTCAAGGTGTGTTCTTCTGACTTTAAGAGTGGCGCTTAGCTGTCCGCCTTCAATTGACCATTCATGATCTATTAGGGCATACTTTCTTATTTTTTCGTATTCTCCGAATGACTGATTGTAATGTTTAACTTCTTCGTCAATTC
>PWZB01000056.1 GCA_003567625.1 Bacteroidales bacterium
ATAAAAACACTATTTTTGTGAATATCTTATTGTAAGGATTAATTAATCAAAATCAATTTGTTATGAAGAAAATATTTATCACTTTTACAATTATTCTGACAGTGTTAATAACCATAAATGGTCAAAGTCCTCTTGGATTTAACTACCAGGCTGTTGTTCGTGATAGTGCAGGAGAGATCGTAGCTGATAAAACTGTTGGGATGCGTATTAGTTTGTTAAAACAGAGTACGGAAGGGGAGATTGTTTACAGCGAAACTTTCACTCCAAGCACAAATGAATTCGGGCTGGTAAATATTGTGATCGGGTCGGGCGTTCCCCAGGAAGGCAGTTTTTCGGATATTGACTGGTCTGACGCAGATTATTTTATCAAAGTGGAGATTGATGTTTCTGGCGGCTCTGATTATGACACAATGGGTACAAGCCAATTACTATCGGTTCCTTATGCACAACATGCGTTTTCAGTACGGGGTGGTACTACATCATGGACCGATAGTGAGGATGCTGTTACTACTGAAAAGAAAGTCGGCATTGGCGAAGAAGCCCCTGCCGCAAAATTGCAGATAGTTGCTTCGGATGGTGATAATGATGAAGAACCGCTTTTTGAAGTTATTAACAAACAAGGTGAAAGGGTTTTTGCAGTTTTTAATAACAGGGTGGAGGTCATTATAGATGAAGATGATACGGAAAAAACAAAAGGCGGCTTTGCTGTCAGCGGAAGAACTACTACCAAGCAAGACCCCCGGGATATTTTCTTTGTACAACCGGGTTTGACACAGGTTTTTGTTGATGAACAGCAAAATACGAAAACAAAAGGCGGCTTTGCTGTCAGCGGAAGAACTACTACCAAGCAAGACCCCCGGGATATTTTACTCATACAACCGGGCTTGTCACAATTTTTTGTTGATGAACAGCAAAATACGAAAACAAAAGGCGGCTTTGCTGTCAGCGGAAGAACTACTACCAAAGGCGAATTATATGACCTTTTGCATATCCAACCAAACCGTACGGAGTTGTTTATCAAACCACTTTCAGGAAAACAGGATCCTGAAAACTTCAGCATATCTTTACTCGATCAGGATTTAACCTCATTAAGCTTGTTTGAAGTATCCGGAACCAGCACCTTTATACATACACCATTGGTCATGGAAGGATATTTTGAGATTACATTTTATGTTTACATAAAAGACCCGGTCGGTAATCCTTTACCGCAGCCCGGAGTACCTATTGAATTAATAGGAGGCGGAGAGGTGTATTCAGGAATAACCAATAACAACGGAATAGCCGTTTTTTATAATATTCCTGCCGGTTTAGATTATTTCTATGTAATAGAGAACTTGGAGGGAAATATAATTAACCTGGATAGAGATATAATCATCCCTGCTTTATTAGAACTTTAATATAATTACAAAACCGCTTTAAATATCAAAGAAACTTTTTGATATTGACCTTTCGGTAATATTAGTATAATGATCAAAGCTGCAGCTTAAATATTTAATACTCGCTAATAGTTGCCAGATGTTTGTGTTATATGTTAAAACACAATCCTTAAAAACTTTTCATTAAATTTTATGTTTTTTGACTATAAAAAGATATCTTTGCATAATTTTTATTCAATCTAAATAAAGATAGCTGGAAGTATGACATTGCTGGATCTGAAATCAGGGGAAAAGGGTGTTATTGCAAAGGTCAAGGGCAGGGGGGCATTCAGGAAACGTATAATTGAAATGGGGTTCGTAAAAGGAAAGACTGTCGAGGTAATAAAAAAAGCTCCTTTACAGGATCCGATTGAATACAGAATAATGGGTTATAATGTTTCATTGCGGTCCAGTGAAGCGCAGTTGATTGAGGTAGTACGTTTGGAAGATAAGTCTGAGTTGCCGGAAACAAGTTATGGAGGAACAATTGTTGACGAAAAGTTCAGAAAGTTAAAGGACAGGGGTAAAACTATTAACGTAGCGTTGGTTGGTAATCCGAACAGCGGAAAGACAACATTCTTCAATCATGCTTCAAAAAGTCGCGAGAGGGTTGGAAACTATGGTGGAGTTACTATTGACGCAAAAGAGAGTTATTTAAAGCTAAACGGTTATCATTTTAATATTGTAGATTTACCCGGCACCTATTCTCTTACAGCTTATTCGCCCGAAGAGCTGTTTGTCAGAAAACATATTACGGAAGAGTTGCCCGATGTGGTTATAAATATCGTTGATGCCACAAATTTAGAGCGCAACCTCTATCTTACCACTCAGCTTATTGATATGGATATAAAAGTGGTAATGGCGCTTAATATGTTTGACGAGTTAAAGAAAAAGGATGACAAGTTTGATTATGAGCATTTCGGTAAAATGACGGGTATTCCTGTTGTTCCGACTATCAGCACTAAGGGTGAAGGCATAAAAGATGTTTTTAGAAAAGTAATAGATGTTTATGAAGACAGGGATGAGACAATACGGCATGTTCATATCAATTATGGTGAATACTTTGAAAAAGCATTAAAAGAAATTCAGGACAGGATTAATGTTGCGGGTAATGAACATTTGACAGACCTTATGTCATCAAGGTTTCTTGCTTTGAAACTGCTTGAAGGCGACAGGGCTGCCCGGGATCTTATTACCGGAAAATGCCATAATCATGAAGATATTCTTAGCATAACACAGGAAAACATTCAAAAATTTCAAAACAAGTATAAAGACCATCCTGAGACTATAATTGCCGATCTGAAATATGGATTCATTGCCGGGGCGTTGAAGGAGACGCTTCAACCCGGGCAGGTAAAAAAACGCTGGAAAAGCGAAATTTTTGATAATTTTTTCACTAATAGAATATTGGGTTTTCCCATTTTTTTGTTTTTTATGTGGGTGATGTTTACGGTTACGTTTGTGCTTGGCAGTTATCCGATGGAGTGGATTGAAACCGGCGTGGACAAGCTGTCGGTTTTTCTTGATCACAGAATGAGCGAAGGTTTGCTTAAAGATCTGTTTATTAACGGGATAATAAGCGGAGTAGGAGGGGTTATTGTGTTTTTGCCCAATATTATGTTGTTGTTCTTTTTTATAAGCCTGATGGAGGATACGGGCTATATGTCAAGGGCAGCGTTTATTATGGACAAGCTTATGCATAAGATGGGCTTACACGGCAAATCATTTATATCATTACTTATGGGGTTTGGTTGTAATGTTCCCGCTATTATGGCTACACGCACTATAGAAAGCCGTAATGACAGGCTGCTGACAATGCTTATCAATCCTTTTATGTCGTGCAGCGCGCGTTTGCCAATATATGTTTTGTTTATAAGTGCGTTTTTTACAAAATATCACGGCACCATTCTTTTTGCAATATATGCTTTGGGGATTATTGTTGCTGTGCTGGTTGCTTTAATTTTAAAAAAGGTTTATTTCAGAGGCTATGAAGCGCCTTTTGTCATGGAATTACCACCATACAGGTTTCCTACTCTCAAAACTACTACAATTCATATGTGGAACAAAGCGGTTCATTATATCAGAAAGATCAGCGGTGTAATACTTATTGCTTCTGTTATTATATGGGTGCTGAGCTATTTCCCTGCGGAAAACCATTATTATGAATCTTTTGATCAGGAAAGACAGGAAATATATAACCAATATGTGAATAAAATCGTTGCTCTTGAATCGGCAGAGCCATATATTATCAAAGATTTGAAAGCTGAAAAAGAGTATAAGCTTGAAAAGCTGGAAGCTTCAATTGTTGTTAAAAGGCAGGAAAATTCATATATCGGGCGTCTTGGTAAAGCCGTGGCACCCGTTATGGCGCCCCTGGGGTTTGACTGGAAAATGACAGTAAGCATACTTTCCGGTGTAGCTGCTAAAGAAATAGTTGTATCTACACTCGGTGTCTTATATCATGCAGATGAATCGCTGCCTGCAAAAAAAACCTCACTTATTGAAAAAATCCAATATCAAACCTATGATTCAGGGCCAAATAAAGGGGAAAAAGTTTTTAATCCTGTTGTAGCTATGGCATTCATGATTTTTGTATTACTCTATTTCCCTTGTATAGCTGTAATTGTTACCATAAGCAAGGAAGCAAAACACTGGAAATGGGGTATCTTCACCGTTTTATATACAACTATAGTTGCATGGGTAGTTTCATTTATAACTTATCAGATTGGCAGTTATCTGTTTTTGTGATGAATGCAGAAATAAACCCGGTTGATATTTTACTTTGGGTTTAATGGATCGCCGAAAAGTAATAAGTTTTTATGTTTATTGCCGGATCAATCATCTGAAAAGAAATCCTCAATTTCTGTTTCATTGTCAAAATCACCACCATTATCATCATTATTATTATCAAAATGATTTTCAACATCTTGGATATTTAGTATGTCAGGTTCTAATTTTTTTGCTTTTTTCAGATCTTTTTGCGATTCTTTCTTTTGGCCGCTTAAGTAATATGCTTCGCTTCGCCCAAGCAGGGCCAGGATAAACTTTTTGTCAAGCTTTAAGGTTATTGTAAAATATTCAATAGCTTTATTATATTCTTTTTTAAAAAGTGAAGCCATTCCTTTACCAAACCATGCACCTGCATTGGTTTTATCTCTTGTCAGGCATCTTTCAAAGCAATCGTAGGCGTTTTGGTAATCTCCAAAGATAAGATAGCAGCCACCTATATCATAATAGCCATCTGCATAATCCGGATTGATTTCAACAGCTTTTTCAATATCTCTCAGGGCTTCTTTTGCCCTGTTAAGGCTGCCTTTAACCAATCCCCTCAAATGAAAACCCTTATAGCTCTTTGGATTGTTTTTAAGAAACAAATTTAAATCCTTTAGAGCACTTTCATAGTCCTGTTGTTTAAAACAAGAACCCGCCCTGCCGTAAAGGGCTTCATAATTCTTTTCTGCTTCAATAGTATCTGAAAATAGGGTTTCGGATCCTTGGTAATCTTTTCTGAAAAATTTAGACCATGCTTTTTCGATTAATGTTTTTTGTGTCCTTTTCTTTTTTTGTTTCATTTAAATGTTTATTGCTTTTGGCTAATTGTGATACAATGTTTAGTCTGACATTGAGTTTTATTTATAATTAAATTTTTTAAACGCACCAAATATAAACATGATTTGCAAATCAAATAAATAATTAACCGTGTTGTTAAAAAAAACGGCAATTTTTTTCTTTCCAATTCTGTTTTATTGTAAAAATATTGAGGATATCCTATATTTTTGTTTTATTATGATTATTTTTAACAACCCTGTTTGGATTATTTAAATCATAAGTAATAATATTATGAAAGAGTTGAAAAAAACGATTAATGAGGCTTGGGATGACATTAATTTGTTAAAATCAAGCAAACATAAAGATGTTGTAAAAGAGGTAATTGATTTACTTGACAAGGGTGAATTGCGTGTAGCGTCGCCGGCTTCAGGCGGATGGGTTGTGAATCAATGGGTGAAAAAGGCTGTTGTAATGTATTTCAAGGTTTCTGAAATGCAGACTTTACAGGCCGGCATATTTGAGTTTTATGATAAAATACCTGTGAAAAAAAACTTTTCCGTTATAGGAGCACGTATTGTGCCGCATGCAATAGCCCGTTATGGTTCATTTATTGCATCCGGTGTTATAATGATGCCTTCTTATGTTAATATAGGAGCTTATGTTGATGAAGGTACTATGGTTGACACATGGGCTACTGTAGGCTCATGTGCTCAAATTGGGAAAAACGTTCATCTGAGCGGAGGTGTTGGTATTGGTGGTGTCCTGGAGCCATTACAGGCGGCACCGGTTATTATTGAAGACGATTGTTTTATTGGCTCACGTTCAATTATAGTAGAAGGATCCAGGATAAGAAAAGGAGCTGTGGTTGGAGCAAATGTAGTTATCACAAAGTCAACAAAAATAATTGATGTAACAGGTGATTCACCTTTATTTTATGATGCCGAAATACCCCCGAGAAAAGTTGTAATACCCGGCTCTTATACAAAAAAATTTCCGGCCGGAGAGTTCTACGTTCCTTGTGCACTTATAATTGGGGAAAGAAAAAAATCAACCGATTTAAAAACTTCGCTTAATAATGCACTCAGGGATTTTAATGTATCGGTTTAAATAAAGAATCTTTAAAGAGCAAAATGAGAATTTTATTTATACATACAATAGGCAAAAACAAATATGGTGGAGGCGAAAGGTGGGTTGTTAATGCTGCCGCCGGATTGAAACGTAAAGGTCACACCGTATTTGTTGGCTGTATGAAAAATTCGAAATTGCTTGAAAAAGCTGCCGGACAAGGCTTAAATACAGTAAACTTTAACATACACAGCGATATCAGTCCTTATATGGCGGTAAAAATTTCACTTTTTTTGAAAAAAAATAAAATTGATGTGCTGATTAGCAAAAGGCGTGATCTGGCTGTTGCGGGTATGGCTGCAAAAATAGGTGCAAAGCCCGTTGTTTTGGTTCGTAGCGGTTCTCCACCACAATCAAATATAAGGAAACATATTTTTATTATACGAAACCTTGCAGACGGTATTTTAACAAATACACAAACCATTAAGGATTTTTATGTTTTAAAAGGGCTTGATTCAAAAGGGTTTATACAAGTGATTTATAATGGTTTGATTATTAATGATTCTGTAAAGAAATACGATTTTTCTGAAAAATACCCGGGAAAAAAAATTGTTCTAAGCGTTGGGCGTTTGGCCTCTGAAAAAGCGTATGACAATGTTATAGATGCCGCTGCATTGTTAAAAGAGATAAACAGTGACCTGGTGTTTGTTATACTTGGTGAAGGAAAACTTCGTAGCAAACTAATCAATTATGCCAGGCAAAAGGGTGTACATGATATTGTACATTTTATAGGATACCGCGAGCCGATTGTCTCTTACCTGAAAGGTTGCAACATTTTTTTATTGTCTTCATTGTATGAAGGTATGCCTAATGCTGCCATGGAAGCTATGGCTTATGGTAAACCGGTTATTATGACAAATGTTAATGGAGCAGCCGAATTGTCAGATAATGGAAAATATGCTTTGCTGATACCTTCAAAAAATTCATTGGCTATCGCAGAAGCTCTGAAAAAAGTAATTAAAAATAATGAGTATTATGAACAAATTGCCACAAAAGCCAAATCGTTTGTGAGAAATAAATTCAGGATGGATAATATGGTCAATGAAATTGAATCTTTTATTTTAAAGAAGTATGAAAAAAAAAATAATCGTTTATGAAAATATCAGGCCGTCATATTCAGGGAATGGGAGGAGCAAACAGATCTATCAGAAGGCAAAAAAAACGGTTCGTCAAATTAGGTTTGCCGGAAATTGAGCATGCTTTTAATGGCACCATAAATATTGACACTTCGCCAATAAACTATTCCGTACGTTCATATGATTATTATTTCAAAGATGTGGTGCATAAAGGATTCCCTTTCAAAAGAATAGAAGATTTTGGGTTTATTGAAATTTTAGAACTTTTTCATAAGGGTAAATTGTATAAAAATTGGGGATATATATATTTTGCTAAAAAAAGTCCGTATTCTGATAAAAGTAATTTTTTTGAACTTGTTGGAAAAAAAATAGATGAGCTTTCGAGTCATGATACAGTTGAAATTACTGTTAAAGATGAATTACTGAAAGAATTGAATTATTGATTTTTATTATGAAATGATCCGGGTGGTTGTGAATTATTATTTACCGGATACATAAAACAGAAAAACGAAGTAAAAAAGATGAACATAGTAAGCCCGTATTGTGCATCAATTGGATTATTTCCCAGCATATTTACCAAAAAAGCAACTAAAAATACGTTAAATGGCAGGAATTTATTTGCTTTGGTTTGAATTAACGTATAAATATAAAACATAAAGATCAATAATAGTCCTGCACTTCCCAATGATAATGCAAACAATATGTATTGATTATGTGGTTTCATTTTTTGATCCGATTGCTTAGAGTTGTTTTTTTCCAGGCCATATTGCACAGCGGTATAAATATCGCCGGTACCCCAGCCAAGTATTGGTTTTTTCTTAAATGCCTGGAATGATGCTTTCCACAGATCAATTCTCTGGGCAAGGGTGCTCCAGCTCGGGTCATTTGTGTCAAGGTATATTTGGACACCCATCATAGTTTGATGTATGCGGGTAAAAATTCCCGGCCAGTCTTTGTATTGATAATTTGTTAATCCCCTTTCTATTGCATCTATGTCTGAATCGGTCATCAAATCAAAATGTTTGCGGTCTTTGCGGTAACCTTTGGAAGCCATGTATCTGAAAAGTGTGTGCCTGATTTCGTGGTTTTTAAGGTCCTTGCCGTAGTAATCAATAGGGCTTGCTTCGTTCCATGCCGGTTTAAGCTCCTCTTCTGCCAGGTATATGTAAACCAGGTTGCCATTCTCACGCAAGGTGTTGGTTGTATCATGCATATAAGCATTGCCGTGGTCAGTGTATAATTCAAGAGATGAAAAATCAGTTTCAACCTTATGTGTAGTAAGGCTGTAAATGTAAATAATTAACCATGCAGTAAAAATTATAGAGCCAACAAAAATTATTACAGATGTAACCCGAAATATAATGGATTTGTAATGTAAAACTATCCATATAAGCAAAAAAGTCAAAACCCCTGCTAAAGATGTTAATCCCGAAAGAGACCTTGAAAGAAAAATAAAAAAAACCATCCATGCAGATATAACAAAAGAGATAATAAGCCAGACTTTATTATCGGTGATTTGCCGGGTAAGCCATGGTAACATAAATGCCGAAACAATTAACATCATGCTGAAATACAAATGTGATGCATAGGGCGTTAAATCACGAAAACCGGCCTGTTCATCCGTTAAATAAAAATATAACCCGATAAATGAAACCGTTAAAACGGTTGCAATAAACAGGAATAATAAAACACGCAATTTTTTTATGTCTAAGGATTGAGAGGTTGCAATTATGAAAGTAAGTGTCAGTATTGGTAATTTATTTTTGAGATCATAACCAATACCATGCGATAAATTCTCTGTCCATAACAGCCCGGCAACATACAATAAATAAATCAAGACAATAGCTAAAGCAGGCTTGTTATTGTAAAATTTCTTAAACTTAAACTTATAATTACCTTCAGCAAGCCAATTAATACCGAGTAATATTTGACCGGAACTTATAAGTGTCCGTGATGTGGGCATAGATATTACCAAAAGACATAAACAAATAAAGTAAATCCATAAATGAATGGATTGACGGGTAATATTTTTTTGGTAATAAAATGTCATTTTAACAAAAGATCTTTGTTATATATAACTCAATATAATATCGGCAATAAACAAATTTTGTGACTATGTAACCGCCTGTTGTTAGCATTTTTAAAACTTATAACGTATTTACTTTACAATTATTCTATCTTTCGGGAACCTCATGTATGCTGTTTTTTATAATTTGGTTTTTGATTAACTGCCGGGATTCGGGATTAATAACCGACTGTTTATTAAGATAAAGTAAGTATTATTCAATATGATATTAGCCCGGATTGTACAAAACATTAAAAAACCCTGGTTTTGCAAATAAAGGAAATTATTAGATATATGTATGATTTTTTTAAATTCTTTAAAAAATATGTTATGACCATATCCGTAACAAATCCTTTTCGATATTTTTAAGGATGGATAAATTTGCTACAACTGTTTGGCTTGTACTATAATTATAATCTTTGTAATTATGTTAAATTGCTGATACATGGATACAGTGGGGAAAAAAGGAAATTGTTAATAAATATTTAAAAAATTTTTTTAATCAGAGCAAACAATTTGATTATTTGTACGTTTTTTTGTATTTGAAATATAAGCTAAGTGGAAAATAGTTCAAATAATAAATAATTATATTACTTTTGGCGGCTTATTAAAAACGAAAGTGTTTTTTAAAATGCTGAAAAACAAGTTATTAAAAAGTATTTTCATTTTTTTAACTGTTATCTTCTTCTTTGGATTATCATATCTTTATTGGCCAAGAGAAGCAGGAACGGTTCATAAAGAGGAAAAATATACGATTGATCTGCCTGAAATAAAAGAAAGAGGCGTTTTAAGGGCGACCACCAATTTTAATTCAACAAACTATTTTATATATCGGGGTCAACCTATGGGGTTTCACCTTGAGTTGTTAAGTCTTTTTGCCAACCATATTGGTGTTGAGCTTGAGGTTTTTGTATCTAATGACCTTGAAGAAAATTTCTCATGTTTGCTCAAAAACAGCGAATGTGACATTATTGCATTGGATTTGACTGTTACCAAAAGTCGAAGTAAATTGTTCAGTTTTACCGAGCCTCACAGTCAAACGCGCCAGGTGTTGGTGCAGCGATTACCTGATACATGGTACAGTATGCATTCTGCTGAAATAGAGGGCCATCTTATACGTAACCAGCTCAACCTTGCCGGTAAAACCATTCATGTTCAGAAAAATTCCGCTTTTGTTACCCGTTTGGAGCATCTCATGGAAGAGATTGGAGATACAATTTATATTGTTGAAGTGGATAAAGATATAGAAATGCTGATAGAACAAGTAGTCAATGGTGAGATCGATTATACGATCAGTGATGAGCATCTTGCACAGGTTAATGAAAACTATTATGCCAACATTGATGTAAAAACCCCTATCAGCTTTCATCAAAATCTTGCATGGGCTGTAAGACATGGTTCAGGCGAATTGCTTGAAGCAATTAACAGATGGATAGCCAATTTCAGAGATACAAGGCAATATGTTAATCTTTATAATAAATATTTTAAAAATCCGCGTTCTGCTTATATTGCAACAAGCCCGCTAAGTACAATCAGGGGAGGTAATGTAAGTGTTTATGATGATTATTTCAGGAAATATGCTGAGAGGAAGGGATGGGACTGGCGTTTAATTGCGTCAATTGCTTACCAGGAGTCCCGTTTTGATCACTCAGCCGTGAGTTGGGCTGGTGCCTTTGGTGTTATGCAGCTTATGCCGGGAACTGCTGCACAATATAATGTTTATCAGAATTCACCGGTGGTGGATAATATTGTAGCTGGTATTAACTATCTTAACTGGCTTGACAACAGGTTGAAAAAACATATTGAAGATGAAGAGGAAAGATTGAAGTTTATTCTGGCTTCTTATAATGTAGGAATAGGACATGTTCTTGATGCAAGAAGATTAGCCGAAAAACATGGAAAAGACCCCAATGTCTGGAAAGATAATGTGGATTATTTTGTGCTAAACAAATCCAAATCGGAATATTATCTTGACCCGGTGGTGCAATATGGTTATGCACGCGGCAGTGAACCATACCATTATGTTATTGAAATCCTTGAAAGATATGAGCATTATAAAAATGTTCTTGACGGTTAGTGTGCTTCCAGCCAGTTTTCGCCTTTATTTATATCTACTTCAACCGGCACTGAAAGTTTGAGAGCGTTTTTCATGCGTTGCGTTATGATTTGCCCGAGGTCTTCAAATTCCGGCTTATAAGCATCAAAAACCAGTTCATCATGAACCTGAAGGATCATTTTACTTTTCATCCCTTTGGTTTTTAAATCATTGTAAATATCTATCATGGCTCGTTTTATCATGTCAGCCGCAGTGCCCTGTATCGGTGCGTTTATGGCGTTGCGTTCTCCATAGCCCCTGACTACGCTGTTGGAGCTGTTGATATCTTTTATATACCTCCGCCTGCCCATTAAGGTTTTTACATACTGATGCTTTTTTGCAAAACCAATAGTCTCATCCATATACTTTTTTATGCCGGGATATTGATTGAAGTATTGATTTATTATATCTTCAGCTTCCGGTCTTGAAATGTTTAATCTTTCTGATAACCCGAAGGCCGATATGCCATAGATTATTCCGAAGTTAACGGTCTTGGCTTTGCGGCGCATCTCTTTGGAAACATTATTTGTTTCAACATCAAAAACCCTGGCAGCCGTCGCAGCATGAATGTCCAGCCCGTGTTTAAAATCTTCTATCATAGCTTTGTCACCACTTATGGAAGCTATTATTCGTAATTCAATTTGTGAATAATCAGCGGCAAGCAGTATGTGGTCATCGTTGCGTGCTACAAATGCTTTGCGTATCTCCCTGCCCTGTTCGGTGCGTATAGGAATATTCTGAAGATTCGGATTGTTGGATGTCAGCCTCCCTGTGGCAGCAATAGTTTGGTTATATGACGTG
>PWZB01000100.1 GCA_003567625.1 Bacteroidales bacterium
GAAGATTCGTTCGGGCGCACTGTTTGGGCTCTCGGATACCTGATTCACAGAGCCCCGAACGGCTCTTATCGTGAGTTCGGTCATGAACTTTTTTCAAGATCTGTTAATTTTTTTGACGCGTTAAAACACCTGAGAGGTATTGCAAATACCATTATAGGGATGAGTTATTATCTGAAACACTATACTGACAATGAAAGTATGATGAAAAAAATGAAAAACATGGCTGAAAAGCTTTTGGATGCTTATAATAAACACCGTACAAATGATTGGCAATGGTTCGAATCAAAGCTCACTTATGACAATGCTATCCTGCCTATGAGCCTTTTCCATGCTGCTGAGATAACCGGTGATAAGTCAATAAAAGATGTAGCTGTTAAAACAACCCTCTTTCTTGAAGAGATTACAATGGACAAAGGCTATCTCTCCATTGTAGGCAGTAATGGATGGTATCCGAAAGGGGGTAAACGTGCGATTTTCGACCAGCAGGCTATTGATACTATGGCAAGTGTCAGGTTGTTTTTCCAGGCTTATAAAGTAACCAAAGATCCGGTTTATATCGAAAAGATGTTTTTGTCATTCTTATGGTTTTTGGGCGAAAACGAACTTCGTATACCGCTGTATGATCATGAAACTTTCGGTTGCTGCGATGGTCTTCAAAGTAATGGTATTAACCGGAATCAGGGTGCTGAAAGCACATTAGCCTATCTTATATCGCACCTTACAGTATTGACCGCACTTGAGTATGAGTTTGAATATCAAAAATAAAACTTCAGGAAAAGATGGCTATAATAAAAAGATATGAGAAAAACCCTGTCCTTACAAAAGACCATGTGCCTTACGAAGTTGCCACCGTTCATAATGGTGCCGTTGTAAAACATAATGACATTTATGTCATGATTTTCAGGGCTCATCGCCTTAATGGAAGGTCTGTATTGGGTAAGGCCATTTCTGATAACGGCTATGATTTTAAAGTTGACCCCGTACCATTTATGACACCTGCAACAGAAGGTGTTTTTGCAGAATACGAGGAATACGGCATAGAAGATCCGAGAATAACTTTCATAGACGGCGAATATCTTATTACCTACAGTGCTTATTCAAAGCATGGAGTACGTATAGGGCTGGCAAAGACAAGGGATTTTAACACTATCGAAAGGTTTTCGTTAATAACCCAGGCCGATTATCGTAACGTTGTTATTTTTCCTAAAAAATTTAACGGTTTTTATGCGCGTCTTGACCGTCCGCATTCTGAAATAAACCCGTGGTCAATATGGATATCTTATTCGCCCGATCTGAGATACTGGGGCGACAGCAAGCTTATTATGAAGCCGGTAACTTATCACTGGGATGAAATGAAGATAGGGCCGGGAGCACCGCCAATAGAAACAAAAAGAGGATGGCTGAACATATACCACGGTGTATTTCCCACAATGGACGGAAGTGTTTACCGCTTGGGTGTTGCACTGCACGAACTGAAAGACCCTTCAAAAATAGTTGCCGTGGCAGATGAATGGATCCTTCAGCCCGAAGAGATATATGAAATTACGGGCTATGTTCATAATGTGGTATTTTGCTGTGCCGCTGTACCTGAAAATGATGGTAAGGTAAAAATATACTGGGGTGGCGCAGATACGGTTATGTGTGTGGGCACAGCAAACATTGATGATCTGGTAAGTCTTTGTTTGAATAAACCAAGAAAGCCCTGTTAATGTTTCTTGTTAAACAGTAAAATATAGAAAAACAAGTTTATGAAAATAGCAATGCTTGCACCGGTGGCCTGGCGCACGCCACCGCGAAAATATGGTCCGTGGGAACAAGTTGCCTCAAACATTACTGAAGGATTAGTGAAAAGATGCTTTGATGTCACACTGTTTGCAACAAATGATTCTATTACACGGGGAAAGATCAAGTCAATTTGTAAAGCAGGATATGAAGAAGACAAAAGCCTCGACCCGAAAGTTGAGGAATGCATGCACATAAGCCTCCTTATGGAACAGGCACATGAATTTGACATTATTCATAATAACTTTGACTTTCTGCCCCTTACCTATTCAAGGCTTATTAAAACTCCTATGGTTACGACCATACACGGATTCTCTTCTCCGAAAATAATTCCCGTTTACAGGAGATACAATGACATAAACCATTATGTTTCAATTAGTTATGCCGACCGTAGCGATCAGTTAAAATATATTGCCAACGTGTATAATGGAATAGACCCTGCCAATTTCACATTTCGCAAAGAACACGGTGATTATCTTTTATATTTCGGCAGGATACACCATGACAAGGGAGCACGTGAGGCAATTGAAATAGCACTGAAAGCAAAAAAAAAGCTTATAATAGCAGGTTATATACAAGACGAAGAATATTACCATGAAAAAGTAGAACCGCTTATTGACGGCGAACAAATAATTTATACCGGCAATGCCGGCCCTGAAGAACGTGACAGGCTTCTTGGAGAAGCATATGTTTTGCTTCATCCGATCAATTTTAATGAACCTTTCGGGCTCAGTGTTGCTGAAAGCATGTTTTGCGGTACACCTGTTATAGCATTCGAAAAAGGTTCAATGCCGGAGCTGATAAAAAAAGGCAAAACAGGTTTTCTGGTAAATTCAATTGACCAGGCAGTTGATGCAATAACACAAGTGAAAGCCATAAACCGCGCTTACTGCCGTCAATGGGCAGAGTCTAATTTTTCAACCGATAA
>PWZB01000003.1 GCA_003567625.1 Bacteroidales bacterium
AGATAATGGCGAAGGTATGAGCCAGGAAGAGTTTTTTAGTGAACTGAGAGCCAAATATACCTCATGAAAATTATTTGGTCGCCAACTGCCAGAACCAAAACTAAAGAAATTCTCAAGTACGTTGCTGAGGATAATCCCGATGCAGCTTTAAGTCTGATCGATCAGTTCGAAGTAAAGGTTGAAAAATTAAAAGAAAATCCGGAATTAGGAAGAGTTTTGCCAGAATTAAAAAATGACAAAATCCGGGAGTTAGTTGTTCATAAAAACTATGGAGTCATTTATGAAATAAACCCTGATATAGTAGAAATCTTAACAATACGCCATTTTCGGCAAAATTTCTCTTCTTCTAAACTTTAGTTATCCTCTGTGGTTAACCACCAAGCCATTACTTTAATTTCAAACTACCCACTACACCTCTTTCAGTGACATAGCAGACAAGTTTCAGTTCAAACAATCACGCCGGCACTTTATCAATACCCTCCCGGTCCCAGTGCCGGTGCCGGGCGATCGCCTGAATGAACTCTTTTGTGAAGGAATCCAGGTTATCGGATTTTCCGGTCACGACTTCTTTTTCATTTGTGATTCCGTCCGAATCTGAATCGGGCAACTTCACACCCGGCAGCCTGCACACCTTCAGGAAACCGACGCCTTCTCCCGGTGCCGCAATCGGCTTGTGGAGTGCATGCGATGTTTGTAAAAACATATCGCTTCGCGGGTAAAAGATGAGCGGCCAAATCTTTGTTTAAAGTCACAAAATGAGATGGACCATTGTTTTTACATCGCCCCCAAGATCCCTTACGGGGCAAGAAGGGGTGGCTCTTTTGTTAATATATAAAATCGAACTCAGGTTAATAAGGAAACCCACACTTTCACTAAGCGCCTTCCTTGTGAAGTGTGTGGGTTCTTTTGGGGATAAAAAGTGCTCTTTTTATTCTGACCCTTCAACTTTAACGATCTTATTATATACGCCCATTATTAGTATAGGAGCGGCCCATTGCCCCACAAACAGGGCATAGTCGTTTTTTTGCAAGAGTTTAAGTGTTAATGAGATACCCATCACACCAAAAGCTGTCCACAGATAAGCATCTGATGGAATTTCTGCAGTGTAATCTTGTATCTCTTTAGCGATTTTTCCTTCTTTTTTATTTTTTACCATTGTCTTGATCTTATTTTTTAGGTTAAGTTTGTATATGCACGAATGAAAAAATGTTCAAAATAGATACCCCGAGATGAATCGTTAAATAAATACTTGCAGATCCGTTGCGAAACGAGTTATCAATTATGCAGATACTTCAATACCGATCATTTCACGGCATATTTCTGCACATTCAAAGCAGGCGTCAGCACACTTCTGGCAGTGATCCATATCTTTATGCTGCCTGCATTCTTCACCACAAGCTTCACATATCTCAGCGCAGATGCGGCAGATACGCTCTGAAAATTCAGATCTCCGGGCCATAAACCTGGCGGCCATTTGGCAAATATCTGCACAATCCTGGTCGAGCTGAATACACCTTGACAACATGCGAATATCATCTTCCTGCAGACAAGCTGTAGAACAATACGAACAAGCCACTGCACACCTGTTACATGCTTCTATACATTCCCAATATTTATCATATATCATATTTCACCCTCATTTTTGTACGATTACTATTTTGCTTTTTTGTTCTCATAGTTTATAAAAAAGAGTTGATTATACATTTATATCTCTTTGAGTATTTCTTACAGATTTACTTTATAAAAGGCATTTTCAACAGAGAAGCGGACTTTGCGAAACCGGCATCCATCGGGGACAATACTGCACGTCTGCACGCTCTGTGTGTGCCATTGGAGCAGGCTCCCGACAGATGAGTCATCAAGGCTTACCGGAAGTGGCTTGATGTAGTAAATGTGCAATGTTATCTCACCATCTTGCAAAGGCAGTCACTCTTTATCGCCGTAACTTTTTAGACACGGATATATACAATATGTCCGGCAATGAATAGAGTTGAATAAAAATCGGATCTCGAAGAACAACAGTGTCAGAGAAATATAACCGGTATGCAAGCTGAGAAATTACCGTTTTTACTGTTTCAGGTAGTGGAGTAATGGCTATTGGTTATATAGCATCCGTTTTTTTACGTATTTCGGTTTCAACACCGTCTTGTCATTTTCAAATCGGTAAAAAGAGGAATTAATGCCTAGTGATACTGAAGAATGAATTGGTTTACCTTTGATTATAAAATGCCGCTCTATGGTGGTCTCTTTACCGCGGTGTTTTCAGGAGTTGCCGTTTACCTGCTCGGAAGCCTTTCGGGCTTCGAAGCCATACAGCTCATTGAAACAACCATACCGCGCATAAGTACTCTTTTCACCACAATTATTCTTGCATCTGCAACAATTCTGGCCCTGATTCTTACCCTCCTCGGAATCAGCTCGGCAAGCACTTCGAGATTGAAGAAATTTCACTATAAACAGGTTTTAACCCTGGCCAAATTTGCATCTTTCCTGTTTATTGTAGCCCTGATATTCTTTCAGTTTCTTAATCTCCCGTTTAACGAGGCAAAGAGCATTCCGTCATCGTGGTATAGCTCTATCTACTATACAATACTGATTACCTCCTCGGTGCTGAGCGGAATGATGGTGACGGTTATCCTTATGCTCTACAACATCATCCATAACATCATAATTATAGTGGGGTTGGGAGAGGAGCACCCGCTTATCG
>PWZB01000066.1 GCA_003567625.1 Bacteroidales bacterium
AGTATTATTTAGAAAAATTTGCGCCATTTAGTAGCGAAAATCAATAAGTCGCTGAAATCGAACCACATAAAAGATTTTCTACTAAGGTTGCTTTGGCAGATAAGGTTTTCTATATTCCAATACAATGTGTTATATTAAATTACTGTTTAAACAAGGCTAAGTTCGAGTAGTAAAAGAAAGAAAAAAAGTATTTATTGAGAGTTGTATTATTTTGTATTTTTGTATATGGAAGTGATTTCAAAGTTTTAGAATTATGTTTTATCAAGTATAATATTTGTTATGGATATACAAGCCAAAAAAGATATCATAATAGAGCGGTTTAAACAGGTTGATGATGAAAATCTGATAAATGCCATTAAGAATATGCTCGACTATGCTTTAAAAAAAGAAAAGGAAAGCTTTGAAGTTCCCGAAGCCCACCAAAAACTGGTAACGGAACGTTTTGACAAAGTAAGGGAGAACCCCGAAAGGCTTTTGGATTGGGACGACGCGAAAAAAACATTAAAAGCCTGATGAAGAAGTATAAAGTTGAAATTGAACCTGAAGCCCTTGCCGATATTCAGGAAATTACCGATTGGCACAACGAGCAACATGCAGGGCTTGGCGGCAGGTTTCAGAAAACAGCAATTAAGCATATTAACTCTTTAAACAAAGACCCGCAAATTTACGCTATTCGTTATAAGGAAATCCGTTGCATGATTATTAAGAAATTCCCATACATGGTTCATTTTTATATTAACGATGAAAAAAATAGGGTTGAGGTTTTGGCTGTGATAAGCACTGACCGTAATCCTAAAATATGGATAGAAAAAACAAAAAATCAAGATTCACCAATAGCTTAGTATACCATCAACCTTTCAAAAAACACACTTTTAAATTCCCCTCAAAATGCCCAGCCTATTGTTACGCCACCCCCAAGGCTTTATTGGCCAATTCCACGTTGGGTCAATTGGCTTAAATGAAGTAAATCCGGTAATATATTTTTCAATTTTGATTCGATGTTTTTCCGGAATCACAGGTAAGTGGTGAAGTGTTGTAAACACAAAATGTGTATACAGATTATTGTATTCGATTTTCATTACAATCAAAATTTAGCCTTACCTTTTCTTATATGTTTTGTTCAAATGTGCATTAGAACAAACCTTATCTTTTTCCCCAACCTTAGTACAAATACACTTCAACAACACCCCGGCAACCTTATTGGCTTATTAATTAGAGTTTGTCTGTAATGTCATTCATTTGAGAAATAATTGATTTAGCGAAGTGTATCGGGGTTCTTAAATCAAAAGAAAAGCATTTTATAGACAGTCTCTATTAAGTTTTGTTTTGAATTTACCGGATAAGGTTTACGGTTCCTTTCTTGTTATGGGTTTTTCCATTATCGGTTCTGAAGCTGATTTCATAAAGATATATTCCGGCAGAGGCTCTTTTGCCGTTAATGTTACCATTCCAGCCAACATCATGATCTTCGGTACGAAATACTATTTGCCCCCAGTTGTTATAGATCATCATCCGGTATTGCCTGGGTCTTGCATTGCGTATTACGGGCTTGAACACCCTGTTTTGTTCAATTGTGCTTTCGGGCTTAAATGCATTAGGTATAAATATTTCAATTTCGCGCACGGCTTCAGCGTGATTGGAATATACCGTATCCTTAAACCCGAATGGGTTTTGCGAAGCTTCAATTGCTTTAATCTTGTAAATGTATTCATGAAGCATCAAGTCCTGATTGTCAGTTGAAAAAATATCGTTGTAATAATCCTGGTATCCGGGAACCAGGGCAATAGTTTCAAAGTCGTCATCTTGACCGGTTTTGCGTCTGATAACAAAACGTTCAACACCGCCGGGAAATCCTTCCGGTATGTTCCATTGCAGCAGGTTTTCATTGTTTGATAAAGGTACGGCATGCAAAAATAGAGAGCTGACCGTATTGGAGTTTTTTACCGGCATTCGGCAACTGTCAAGCACTGTGAAATAATAGTCATGCGCCGAAGTGAAAATGTCAGCATCATCATCGTATGTAATATTTGCCTTGCCGGAATTAATGGTGTCAACCGGGGAGAAATCCTCATTTTGTCCGTAGTCTTTGTGTATAACGTATGCCGGGTTACTGATTGTGCTGTCAACATATAAGCTAAGTCTTATAAAGGCATTGTCAATAACCGATGCTTTACGAAGATAGGCAAATTCGGGTGGTTCGAGCGTTGTTGCGCTAATGCACCTGATATTTGATGTAGATGTGTGAGATGGATTTTCCGAATCAAACGATCTTAATTTGAAGCAATATTCTCCCGGCTTCGATGCAGGAAATGATGTGCTATCCTGTTTAATTGATAAAGTATCTGCTGTTTCAAAGCCTTCATTTTCATAAGAGAACATGACAATAGTTGAGTCAAAGGGTGCTTCAAGTGTGTCAGGTGAATGTACGGTAGTAGTGACAACGTAATTAGACCATTGGATATTTATATTTTCTTTACATACATCCTGGGCCAGGTCTTCAATAAATATTGTTTGATGTGCTTTGGAGGAGGCAAAAGATTCATAAGTTCCGTCTTCTTTCAATTTTCGTGCTGAAATGTAATAAGAATAAGGTTTGTCCGAAGCATTTACTAAAGTATCAACAAAAAAGTCAATATCGAAATTGTCAATTGCTGCAATAGAATCATATACATTATCCATACGGCGATGTAAAACAAAGTACCCTTCCGTGATGTCTGATTCAAAAGCCCAGCCGATAGCCACATCTGTTTCTTCAGTCACGCTGACGGAGTCAATATGTAATGATGTTTCGGATTTTTGACCTGATATATTATGGTTCAAAAAACCTAATATCAAAATAGAACAAAGATTTATCAATTTGTGATTAAGCATAAATATTTACGAATTACTAATTCTATCCGTCAACGGTCAACGGTCAACTGTCAATTGCCGACTGCCGGATTATTTCCAGGTAAAAATATCTTCCTTTGATTTTGGTCTGACATTAACATGCCATTTAAAATATCTTAGTAATCTTTCTTCGGGAGCAAGATCTTCCTGTGGGAACAGATTTGCTTCGGGGCTGTCAAAGAAAATAATCTGTTGTACCTGGTTATCTTCGACGTAAATTGTCATATTTGATGATATGGCTTTGTTGATCCCGATAAGTTCTTCATCTTCATCATTAACGTAATAGATTGTTTCGCTGTTTCCAAAGACGTCAATTTTATATAATTGGTTTTCATTGAAATATGCGATTATTCGTCGTCCTTTTATCTGGTTGAATTTTTCGGTATCCTCCTCCGATATGATAAAAGCGGCATCAGTCAAATGAACTTTATGCACGGTATTATCCCATGTTTCTATTTCTATTTTTTTGGCTGTAAACTGATTTTCCTCTGACCAAAGTATTGGATCATGATACATAATTATTATTGAGTCGCTGAAATTATAAACTATTGAATCGCTCATGCCCTGCAGGTCGGCACGGTAAAATTTGCCCCGGTTGTATGCCAATAATTTTCTTATTTCTTTTTCTTCATTCTCTTCTTCATTATTTTCTTTATCGTTTTTTTCATTGTTTACTTCCTTGTATTCTTTTTTGTCGCTTAGAGTTTCATCCAAGTAATAATTTTCATTTAACAGGTAATTTTCATTTAACAGGTAATTTTCATTTTTTCCGGGTGCATCCTGAAACAGGTATTTAAGTGTATCGGCATGTAAAAATAGTGAATCATTATCGGATATAACCGTAAGGACTGCTTCATCCGTAATTATTGAAAGGCCTTTTTTTTCAAAATGTTCTCCGAAATGACCGTTAATGATCAAATCCTGTATAGTATCTGTAACCGTTACATTCATTATTGCTTTTCCATAACCTGTATTGCGGTCATAGAACAAGCTGTCGCCGGTAATTGAATGTTCATTGTTATGGATGAAAGCTTCGCGGTTAAATTGGGCAATATCTTTTTGTGTGTCGTACCAGCCGTTTTCACAATAAATAATATTTTCATCACTGATAATGTTTGTTGGTCCGAAAAAATGGGCTATTTCAGTGAGCGTGTTATATTTTAAGGTATCCGAATACATTATATATTCAGGGTTTACAAGCTTTACATCATTTTTAAAGAAAAAATGTTTAACATCTGCATAATAAAATCCCCATTTGCTTGTAAGTACGTTATCATGATCAACTATTCTTCCGCCGTCGTAATATTTTGCAGTATTCTCTTTAAGGTTGTAGATCAGATGATCTGTTGTCAGCACCATGTCTTTATCTTGCATTTTAACATTACCATCCAGTTTTGCAATGCTTGTATTTCCGTCATAATAAAGCTTGTCGCCATATATGTCTATAGTGTCATTCACCTGAATATGAATGTTGCTGAATGCTTTTAAGCTGTTATCTGCGGAATATAGATAGGCGCTGTCGCAGTGCATGTATGCGTCATCATGTTTAAAAAGCACATTACCGATAACACGCCTTGCATCATCACCAATTCTTTTGTCAAACTCCATAGAAAGAGCTCTAATCAGTTCAATCTGTTTGGGCTCACCCGGCGCACGGGGCTCACTTGGCTCACGGGGCCTGTCAGTTTTTTCAGTCTCATCTGTCTTTACAGGCCTGTCAACCCTTTCAGGCACCTGTGCTGTCATATAATAGCCTGCAAAAAATAATATTATAACCAATAACCGCTTCATCGCGTTTAATGTAAAATTTTATTATATAACTTATTCGTAGTGGTTTTATTTTATAAACGGCATTATAAGTATATGGATTACATTAATTTTAACTGATTGATTCGGGCCTGATTGTTGTTAAACGCGAACTTATTAGGTCTGCCTATATAATGACTAATGACTAATGACCAATGACCAATGACCAATGACCACTCTCTTATTCACCACCTTTCACCCTAAAGCTCTTTATAGTTTTTGCTTTTAAAATAGCTGTCAATTTCTTTTTTCATAACCGGTGCCAGCAACAAAATTGCTATGAGGTTCGGGATGGTCATAAAGGTGATGACCATATCCACGAAGTTCCAGACCAGTTCCAATCCCCATACTGAACCCAGGAATACGAATAGGGCATAGACATAATAATATTTTTTTATTGCTTTGAACCCGAACATATACTGGGCAGCTCTTGAGCCATAGTAAGACCATGATATTATTGTAGAGAAAGCGAATAGCATCAATCCTATGGCAATTATGTGTGAAGCGAGGAATCCAAGGTTTATGTTATCAAGGCCGAGCTCGAAAGCGAGAACGGTTAAAGAGACGCCGGCCACGGCATCTGTATGCGACCATGCACCTGTCATTATTATTACTATAGCTGTGAGTGAACAGATAAACAGGGTGTCAAGAAAAGGTTCCAGGCTTGCTACGAGTCCTTCGCGCATGGGGTATTTGGTTTTAGCTGCGGCATGAGCCATAGCGGCTGAGCCTTGCCCGGCTTCATTAGAGAACAATCCACGCCTGACACCCATGGTCAGAGTAAGTATGAAAGCGGATCCTAAGAAGCCCCCGGTAGCAGCCGTTCCTGTAAAGGCATCGCGAAAAATCAAGGCAAAAGAAGGGATCAGGTTTTCAATGTTAAGAATAACTACCAGTAAGGCGGCAATAAAGTAAACCACCGCCATAAAAGGCACAAGGCGTGATGTGACTTCCGCAATACGCCTTAATCCGCCGACAATAATCAGCAATACCAGCCCGGTTATAGCCAAACCACTTATCCATTCTGGGATAGCGTATGTAGAGTTCAAAATATCCGTCATAGAATTGCTTTGAGCCATGTTGCCTGTTCCCATAGAGCATAACACGGCAGCGGCAGCAAAGATAATAGCCAGTGTTTTAGAGTGTTTGCCCAGCTTGTCTTTGAGACCGTGCTCCATATAATACATGGGCCCGCCGGATACAGTACCGTCAGGGTTGAAGCGGCGATATTTCAGCCCCAGTGTACATTCTACCATTTTTAGCATCATCCCGAAAAAACCGGTCACCCACATCCAGAATATGGCACCCGGCCCACCCCAGTAAATTGCCAGTGCAACCCCCACGATATTACCCGTACCAACTGTGGCAGATAAAGCCGTGGTAAGAGCTTTAAAATGGTTCACATCACCTGATTCATCTTTCTTGGTATATCTGCCGGCAAGAATGGCAAAGGAATGCCAGAACTTCTGTACATGCAAAAACCTGAACTTGAGGGCAAAATAAATGCCTGCAGGCACCAGGATAAACAGCAGCAAATAGCCTCCAACATACTCATTATATGAAGATATTGCAGTATTCAGGCCATCCACAATATTTGACCACAAAGAAACGGCAACTTCTTCCGTTGTGTTAACAATTTTTTCTTGTGTTTCTGACATGAGCAAAAATGTTTTAAATAATTCCTAAACTATCAAAAAGCACTATGGCGATAGCCAACGGCGCAATAAATTTCAAAATAAACATCAATATATCAAATAGCTTTACTTTAAGTACACCTTTGTTTGACAATTCATCTTTCACATCAGATGACTTCATATACCAGCCTACAAAAATGACAATAAGCAGCCCGCCAAGTGGTAGCAACAAGTTGGACGCGGTAAAGTCAAGCATTCCGAATATATGCAGCTCTTTTATGGTAACATTTTTAAGGGTTCCGAAAGACAATGTGCAGAAGACGCCCACGAATGCAGCGGCTATTATTGCCATAAGGGTTGCTTTACGTCGTGTCAGATTAAGTTCTTCGGTAAGATAGGCTACTACTACTTCAAGGATGCTGATGGAGGAGGTGAGTGCGGCGATAGCAAGCAACACAAAGAAGGTTATGCTGAAAAAATAACCGCCCGGCATCTGTTGAAAGATATTTGGCAAGACAGTGAATATCAGCCCGGGTCCTTCTGCGGGATCGAGCCCGAAAGCAAATACAGCCGGGAAAATAGCCACCCCTGCCAGTGTGGCTATCATGGTATCAGCCAGGGAAACTTGCACAGAGATGTTACCCAGGTTATTATGCTTGCGTATGTATGAACCGTATGTGATCAGGGCACCCATTCCGATGCTCAACGAGAAAAAAGCCTGCCCCAGTGCGGCAAGAAGTACACCGGAGTCAACAGCCGAAAAATCAGGCTTGAACAAAAATAATAAGCCATCTTTTGCACCTGGCAGGGTAACCGAGCGTATAGCCATAATCACCAGCAACAAAACAAGAAAGGGCATAAGAACTTTTGTATATTTCTCAATACCTTTTTTTACCCCGGAGAATATTATCCAGGCCGTCATTGACATAAATATGAGCTGCCACAATAAAGGCATTAAAGCCCGGGTATGAAAGGATTCGAAAAACTGGTTGATCTCTGCGGAAGTTTTGCCGGCAAAAGAGTTGGCAAATGACTGGATGACGTAATGCAGCGTCCATCCCGCAATGGTACTATAGAAAGCAAGTATCATAAAAGCAGCCACTATTCCCATCACTCCGACAAGGTACCACGATTTTCCGGGGGCAAGCCGCTTAAATGAACCCAGGGCATTACGTTGTCCGCGCCGGCCGATAATGAACTCTGAAAGCATAACAGGAATGCCTAGAAGAACTATAAAACCAAGATAAATCAATAAAAAAGCGCCGCCCCCACTATCACCAACCACATAAGGGAAACGCCAAATATTACCCAGCCCGATTGCCGAACCCGCCGCAGCACATACTATACCAAATTTGCTTGTAAAACTGTCACGACCCTCATCACTGAATTTTGCCATATTTCGATTCTTTATTCAATTTATCCTGTTTTGGTTGCTTATTAAAAAAAATCAAAAATAGTAATTTTTTAATTCTTTTATATTTGCTTATAGCTAAACATGTTTTGTGCGCAAACAAAGGAAACATCCCTTGAATGATGATACAATTTACGGCCAATGGTTTATCGAAAATTGTTGTAAAACAAAAACAGGGTGTAATTTAATAATTATACCCTGTTTTTGAAAATGATAACAGCAGAAATATTTTGTTAAGCTAAACAGTCTGCTATGTAACGGATGACATTATTTTTCAGAAATGGAAGAACAGGTAGAACTTGCCATAATAAGGGACTGAAGTGCCTATGTTTTGCCACCGGTCTCCCAAGGCTTCAACTTCAGTCATCTCCACGTGTTCAGTGCCAACCATGGTTTCATATTCGGTATATTCCTGACCCGGGAAAGATACCGCGTAAGCAAAACCAATTTCCAAACCGATACAAAACTTGGGTAAGATATAATATTCGGCACCTGTGAATAATCCGGCGCTGACACCGTGAGTCGCGGCGTCTTCGAAGTTTTTCAGGGTTCTTTCGGTTAAATTTCCGGTTTCGCCTGTGTCCCAGTTAACAACCTGGGTTGGTGCGTCATTCATATCGTTCATAATGTTACCATACTCATATAAATAGTAGTTCTTAAAATAGTGATACCCTGCTCCTATACCCAGGAAACCCCTTATCCTGTTATCCCCGATAAAATACTGGTAACCGGCATCGGCCGTGTAAAAATTATCAAATTGAGTTCTTCTGTCCTTTACCTGTTTATTGCTTAATGGGTCATATATAAAAGCTTCATCATCCCTGACATAAAACGTTTTAGAGGTTTCATTCATCCTGAGCCCTAAATAAAGCCGTATTGCCGCATCATCCGTTAAAAAATAGCGCAGGTACAATGTGTTGTCAGTAAAATTAAGAGGTTGGTCATCTGCAAATATGTTAATGATTGGCTCGGCATTTATTCCTATGCCAATGTCTCCGAAACCGGGTAACATGTTCTTATCTGCATTTGATGGCTCATGCCTGTTTTCTTGCGAAAAACCGACAATCTGTGCTATAATTAAAAATATTATGATTATTGCTGATTTTTTCATTGATAGTTTTATTTAAGTTATGTTAATGTGTTGATAATATAATATTGCCTGAAAAATCATGTAAATTAAAATGTTGAGTTGTTTTAACAAACAAAATGACATTCTAAAGATTGTTTAAAAGGGGTAATCATTAAAATATATTTTATGATAGTGAGTTAGTTCCGGATAAATATCTACATTGCTTTCATCAGCTCTAAACAGCCTTTTTTCAGTAGTTCCTTCATCATCCTGAACCTGATCATAAATAAAATCCCCAGGTTTTATTCTAAGAGTTACGCCGTCATCCATGGTTGGTACCTCATCAATTCTGATCATCCCATTATTGTCCGTTTCATCTAAAAGTGTCCATCGTCCACCGGTTGCGTTTGGATTAAATTCTTGATTATCAATGTAAAAAAGAACTTTTTTCCCACCGGGAATTCTTTCATAACCTTCTTCCACATCAAGAACAGCATAAAAATAAACTTCAATTGTACCTGTCTTTGATAAGTCCAGGGTTAATTCTGATGTTGTGATCTCATCCTCACAACCTGAAAAAAAAATAATAAATGCCAAAAGCATTGCTGATAATTTTCCAAAATTTTTCATAACAAAATCTTTTAATTTAAAATTAATACTTAATCATTTAATCACTACAAATATATAAAAATATTTTTTTAACCAACGTAATCAGAATTTTTATGATCTGCATTTATTTTGTAAATTTGCTTTATAATTAAAATAATTTTTTGTATTTTAATCTTATGACTATGAAATTTTGGTTTGCTAATTTTCTTATTTTATTATTATTTGGCATTATTTTTTCTGATAATAGTAAGCCGGCATGTTCGGGTGGCTTTTCCGGTTCTGCGCAAAATGAAAATGACAAGATGCAGTTTTCGGCCAAACAAAAGCACGGTGAAAAAGATCATCCGGATGAGGATGATCAAAGGTTTATAATCCGTGATTCAGTAAGGCTTTCGGAAAAACATCTCAAATCGTGGCAGGAACAGGACAGCATATATATTTATATCCAGGATGATATATATCTTATTGCAATTATTGAAAGGTATAATATAGATGTGAACAAAACTATATCAATAAGGGCAAGATTTGTGAATTATCCCCGGGGATATATGATCATGTCATCGACAAATGGTATTACCAGCGGAACGATACAAATACCGGAAAAAAATATGAGTTATAGGATCAAAACCAGTACCGAAGACAAATTGATCTATATTGAAGAATTTGTTGATAAAGATGTAATAGAAATTGACACGGTTTTGATACCCCCCGAAGGGCCTTAACGACGTTGATAGCAATGATTTTTTTTAAGAAAATTATTTAAATTGAATTATAAATATATTACTAATTTGAAAAATAATTATTATGAAACGCATCTTATTATTTTTTCTGTTATTACAATTTTCATTAAGTTCTCTTTTTGGGCAGGAAGCAATGCTCTTGTTATCCGGCCTTGATGAATCAAAAGACCCGGAACATACGGAGTTTTACCTGCCTTATGAAAAGATCGGTACTGTTGAGCTTAACCCGCAGATCCGGGATGTTCAATCTTATTCTGCCGGCGATAAGTTATTGATTGAATTGTTTGACGACGAGTCTTATTTAACTACTATTGACCGGGTAAACCAAAACGTAAACGGTACTTTATCAATTCGTGCCCGGTTTGATGATTATCCTATGGGATACGTTATATTAAATAATACGGATGCAGATGTCACTGCTTCGATAAGGCTGCCGGAAAAGAATGAGAGATACATTATTAATACCGATCCTGAAAGCGGTTATAATTATCTTAAGCGCCTTGACATTCCTGAAATAGATTTCATTGAAAGCGGGCCTCCTTTAATTGCTGATGAATACCCTGAATTGGATATAGAGCAATTGGAAAGGCTTAAAGAAGCTGCTGAACAGAGTCCTGATGAGATCGTCAACGTTGATGTTATGATTGTTTATACTCCTGTGGCTGAAGCATGGGCAAATAACCACCAAGGCTCAATAAACAACACAATAGCCATGTCAATGGAAAAGGCTAATCTTGCCCTGGAAAACAGCGAGACCAAAATGACCGTGACGCTTGTACATTCTAACCTGGTAGAGTATACTGAAAGCGGCAACTCCATAACCGATTTAAACAGGCTAACTGATGGCTGGGGTCCGTTCGCTGAAGTTCACCAATGGAGAGAGATATATGGAGCCGACCTGGTAGCTCTTTTTGCATATGTTTCTGATGTGGGGGGTATTGCATGGCTTCTTACAAATAAAAATGGAAATCCTTCACATGGTTTTTCTCTTACACGTGTGCAGCAGGCCGGCACCTCATATACCCACGTACATGAGATGGGGCACAATATGGGATGCCATCACCACAAAGAACAGAATGTGCAACCCGGACCGACAAACTGGTGGAATTGGCCGGAAAACGTCTGGTCAGCCGGCTGGCGGTGGATGGGAGACGACGATAATATGTACTGCACTGTTATGACTTATGAAAGCGGTCAATATTTTCCGGATGGTAAGGACGCAACCAGGATACCGTATTTTTCCAACCCCGACTTTGAATATTTAGGCGGTGCTGTGGGGCATCCTGTGGACGGCGATAACGCCCGCACGTTAAGGGAGATAAGACATGTTATTTCAGGCTATAAGGAACCAACCTTATTTACACTGACCCTGGAAGCTGATCCGCCTGAAGGTGGTAGTTTGGATGGTGCAGGCGAGCATGCAGCCGGAAAAACAGTAACCGTATCCTGTACGCCAAATGAAGGATGGGAGTTTAATAACTGGACGGACAAGGACGGTAATGTAATTAGTGAAGATAAAACCTTTGAATATCAAATGCCACCTGAAGATGTCACTCTTACAGCCAACTTTAATGGAACATTATACACCCTTACGCTTATTGCAGAACCGGAAGAAGGTGGTAGCGTTACAGGTGAAGGAGAATACAATATGGGTGAAGAAGTGGAAATTATTGCTCAAGCTAATGAAGGCTGGCAGTTCCTGGAATGGACAGGCGATATAGAATATGTTGATGACTTTACATCAGCAACAGCAACCGTAACTATGCCGGCAGAAGATATTGAGCTCACCGCTAATTTTGTAATGGCGGATTATCAACTCAC
>PWZB01000156.1 GCA_003567625.1 Bacteroidales bacterium
AAAAATCAAAATAACAAAATATAAATAACAAATAACAAAAACCAAATTTCAAATAAATTCCAATTTTAAAATTTCAATGACCTAAACAATACAGGTTTGGAATTTTTAAACATTGGATTTTGGAATTTATTTACTCACTTAATGTTTAATTTTATATGTGTTCGTTGTCTCGCTCCGCTCGGCAGTTATTTGAAATTTGTTTATTGATATTTATATGGTTAACTAATGCAAAAGTAAACCCACTATAATATATCTTCCACTTTCTCAATAAACCCACCCCCTACTACATCGTCTTTTTCATAAAAGACTGCTGATTGTCCGGGAGTTATGGCTTTAACTTTTTCATTAAGTTCAATTCTTGCTTTGTCATCATCCAATTGATAAACACGTCCGGGATGCCCCTGGTTTTTATACCTTATTTTTATTGAAAGCTCCATTCCCCGGGGAATTTTTTCATACTTAATGCAATTAAGGCCTTTTACTGTAAAGATTTTCTGATAAAGTTCTTCTTCTTTACCAAGCACAATTGTATTTGATTCGGGTTTTATTTGTTTCACATACATTGGTTCGCCGAGGGCTATATTCAGTCCTTTTCTCTGCCCTATCGTATAAAACGGGTATCCTTTATGTTTTCCGATGACTTTTCCTTTTGAATCGACGAAATCACCGCCATCAACTCTTTTTTCGAGCCCTTGCACTTGTCTTTTCAGGAATCCCCGATAATCGTCATCCGGAATAAAGCAAATCTCATAACTTTCCCTTTTGACGGCAATATCTTCAAATCCTTTTTCCAAAGCTATTTTTCTTATCTTATCCTTTGTATATGATCCAAGCGGGAACAGTGTCCTTTTCAGAAACTCCTGTTTAAGGCCCCAAAGGGAATAGCTTTGATCTTTGCTTTGATCTTTACTTTTTTTTATAATATATCTTTTGTCATGTCCGGCAATTCCCGCATAATGCCCCGTGGCTATCAGGTCGCATGAAAGCAGGTCGGCACGCTCCAGCAAGGCTGCCCATTTGATATATGTGTTGCATAAAACACAAGGATTGGGTGTTCGCCCGGCAAGATACTGTTCAACAAAATCCTTTACAATATACCTGTTAAATTCTTCTCTTATATCTGTCACATAATGCGGAAATCCCAACGAAACGGCAACATTTCTGGCATCATTGACGGATTCGAGGCTGCAGCAACCGGTTTCTTTAATATTGCCACCCGACTGTTCATAATCCCATGTCTTCATTGTAATACCCACAAGCTCATAACCTTGCTCGTGAAGCAACATGGCGGCTATGCTGCTGTCTAACCCTCCGCTCATAGCCATTAAAACTTTTTTGGTGCTGTTCATCACAGAATAAATCTTAAACTTTACATGTTGCTGATTGCCGGCATTGGGTTTTGAATTTAAAAAAAACCTTCAAAAATATCTTCATAAGGATCATTCCCCGGTCTTATGGGAGGTTTATCAAAATCTTCAGGCTCAATAAAAATATCTTCTTTTATTATTTGGCCTTTTTCATATACTATTCGCTTTTCAACTTCACCGTTCTTAGCAAAATGAGTCCATGTTTTATGGAGTAAATTATCATAATAATACCCTTTGATCCTTTTACTGCCGTTTTCATAAAAAACCTCATATTCGCCATTCAGCATATCATTATTGTAATTCGCAGATAACCTGATGTTTCCGTTTTCGTAATATTGTTCCCACTTACCCTTTTTTTCACCATAATGATATGTTACTATTTCCATTATATTTCCTGAGTTGAAAAAAGTTTTAAATACACCATGCATTTCATCTTCGTGATAATAATTTTTCATAGCCAGGTTACCCCTTTCGTTGAAAAAGCGCCATAAACCCTGTTTTTTCCGGTTGGCATACTGTCCTTTCGCCATAACAATTTCAGTACCCCGATGATAAAAGGTTGCCTGAACCAATTCTGTATGCTCATGCTCAAGATCAAGTACATGATCAAATTCAAGTTCATCTTCACTTTCTATATGAATAAGCTCAGCCCTCACTCCTCCTTCCGGGAAATAATATGTGAACTTGCCGGTGGGCTTACCATCCTTAAAATTACCTTCATAACGCGGGTTGCCGTTACGGAAAAGCCCCCTCCAGAAACCCGTCCTCTCGCCATGCTCATTATGCCGATTGATAGTATCGTTTTGCTCTTGCTGAGGCTCTAAAGTGGATGGCGGGCTGAATCGCTGAGCATTAGAAGCCTGAATGATAATAAAAAAGATCACGAAACAACTTGTTATTTTACGCATACTTTTAATAAATTTTCGGCAAACATTTATATAATTAACGAAAAAATATAAAATGTAATATTTAGTTTGTTATCAAACCAGTTGCATAATCCAATCAGTAAACTTCTGTAACGATTCAAAACGTAAATCCCATTCCTTATTATCTTCTTTGCTAATATAATCAATGTGGGCTGAAACAAAAACGTTAAACATATTGAGTTTTTTGCCAAAAATCATGTCTGTCAAGGTATCTCCCACCATAATTGATTTTTTAAAATCTATATCGGGAAAGTCCTGTTTTGCTTTCAATCCCATGCCTGTTTCGGGTTTTCTGTCTTTGCTTCCGGAGCCATCGAGATCAGGGCAGTAATATATTTTATCAATTCTGCCTCCTGCCCGGCGGAT
>PWZB01000043.1 GCA_003567625.1 Bacteroidales bacterium
AGAGTCTTGGTGGCATAAAAGAAATATAAATAGTACCACCGAAACCATCAATTTTAATAAAATTGTTATCAATATTGATATTCATGAGTTTCAAAAGATTTTAATCGGACAGTAGTGATAAGTATTATATGTTAATTTTTATTATTTCTAAAACAATAACAAGAGATTATTTGTTTTAATAAGTAATTCAATAAATATTAACCTAAAAATCATAATAACATGTTGTCAAAGAAAATTGAAAATAGCTTGAATGAACAGATAGAAAAGGAAGGGTATGCGGCACAATTGTACCTGGCAATGGCGTCATGGAGCGAAACGCAGGGGTATGACGGAATTTCACAATGGTTTTATGCCCAACATATGGAAGAGATTGAGCACATGCTCAGGATAATTAAATATGTTAACGAAAGGGGAGGGCATGCCATAGTTCCAAAAATTGAACAGCCTCCAAAAGAATTTGAAGGAATAAAACAAATTTTTGAAGCATCGTTGGAGCATGAGCAAATGGTCACACGCTCTATCAATGATATTGTTGGTCTTTGTCTTAATGAAAAAGATTACACGACCCACAACTGGATACAATGGTTTGTTGATGAGCAGCTTGAAGAAGAATCTTCAGTGAATGCTATTATTGATAAGCTGAATATGCTAGGCGATAAAAATCTTTATATATTTGACAGAGATATTATGAAGATGAGAGACGAGGGCTAATATGATAATTAGCAAAATATGACTTTGTTTAATTGATTTTTTAGAAAAAAATGATTTCGCCTTTTTAAATCACAAAAATTTTAAATTTTTTTAAAAAAACTTTCTGTGGAAATACAAAAAATCATATCTTTGTTACACTTAAACCAAAACTAACTAAAAAAGTGATTTAAAATGAAGAAATTATTTGTTTTATTAGCGTTCGCTGCCTTTTTAATATTTCCGGCATGCGAGGTCATTGAAGAGTACCCGGTTACATTTTCAGTAGTTGATGACGGATTAAACCCGGTTGAAAATGCTAAAATTAACATTGAGGGTGAAGATGCTTTAACTACTGATGTTGATGGAAAAGCAACAATCGAATTAACAGATGGGGTTTACACCTATGAAGTATCTGCTGAAGGATTTGAAACTCAAAGCAACCTGGAGTTTGAAGTAGAAGAAGAAGCTAAAGAGATTAAACTTGAGCTTTTTTTGGAAATTGAAGTAGATGTTGAAGAACTTGAAGAAATTGAAGAACTTGAAGAAGTTGAAGAACTTGAAGAAGTTGAAGAAGAAGTTGAAGAACTTGAAGAGTAAGAGTAGTAAGGGAAGACAGAGGTTGCACATTGAAAAACAGGTTTTACCAATTAAAACTTGTTAGAAATATTAAATGTCAGGAATTGATAATTCCAATGGAAGGGGTAGTATTGTTAGAAAGCAATAATACCCCTTTTTTGAGACTTGTTTTGACTCAAACTCATTTTTTATAAATGAATATGTAATTTATCCGTTTACTTTAAGAATTATTTTACTATATTTTCATCCGGCAAATATTACCTTTTCTATCGCCCCGAAGTAAAAGACTACTTTGTTATAAATCCATGGGTTTCTTTTAAATATATTAATAAACCGTGAAAATCGAAATAATCCCTTCTTTTTTCGGGGAGCGATTTTTTAATAAAAAAAACCCGGTTTTTTTTGATCTGAAAATTATGTAATCAGCCCATATTGCTGTATTCACTATTATAAAAATGCGTAATTATACTGTTTTTTGCCTTTTACCCTGAAGCTAAATTTGTTTTAATATCATTTAGAAAAAGAAATTAATCCAAGTTATTTCTTAAGTTGGTAATTAAAAACTGACAACCGTTTTAATCGGCTGATTTGTCAGGTTAAATTTTCAGCAGATATGGGAAAAACATATAAAATCAATAATTCGGAAAATTCTTCATTAAAAGAAATAACCTCGTTATTTTTTGAGATAGAAAATAAGATCATTTCTCTTAATCAATGTTCTTCTGATGATTTTATGGAACTTAATAACCTGGTAAAAGCTAATTTATCTCTTTCAAAAACTCTATCTGAAAATATAGATTTGATTTTTAACTTATCAGGTAAAGATGAAAATAAGAAATTGTTGGAAAATATTTTAGAGGATTTTGATAATTTAAGACTGAATTTAACAGAATTGGAAAATGTTTTTGATATCTCCATTCAATTGTTTGATAAGTTAATGATATATTTGAGCCGGGTATCAGTGCCGCTTAGTAACTTCAATCAAAATCTCTCATCTTTGAAACTTCTGCTTGCCAATTTGAAGCTTACATCTACATGTAGTATCAGAAATCCGGATGGTTTCAATGCGGAAGAATCGCGTTTAATAGAAAATGGTATTGATAAAGTTAAAAATGTATGCCCGGTTATAGACGAGAACATTTTCAATCTGAAAAACCATTTGGAAGTAATACAAAAAGATCTTTTATATCTTAAAAATATGAAATTGCCTGATTTGATCAGTGTTACTCAAACTATGCAGGCTCATATTAAAGCGATCATCAATCAAACAAATGAAGGATTAAAAGAAAAATTTGAAACAGAAAGATTAATTGCAAAACAACGAAATGATTTGGATAATACGTCAACAGTATTGAAAAAACAGGATGATATTCGCAGAAAAGTTGAAATTTTTCATAAAACTCACGATAACATACTTAAAGAATTGGTTAAGGTTGATAATAAAAATACAAAGGTTAATGATTTTGCTTATGAGATTGATAAATTACAAATTTCAAAGATTTCAGATAATCAGATTTCAAGAATTTTATCTATTAATGATGAATATCAGCATTCGGTTAAAAACATTACAAGTATCATAACAGGCAGCAAAGACAGAATAGAAGCTATTTTGTCACATTCAAGAGGGTTGTTGCCTGAACTTGCAGGCAAAGGTTCTGCCGGTATTTCTGATAATTTTGGATCCTTTAATCAAAAACTGTCACAATTCATTGAAAAGTATCAAAAATATACAGAAGAAATAAGTATTATAAATAAGGTTGTAAACGAACTTAATGAAAAATTTTCTGATGTTGAAATGATGGAAAATGCAATTGAGCAAAGGATTGTAAATAAGATCCATATTGGAGAATTTTTGATAAGAACCGAAAAGGAAATTGCCGGACAAGCGCAAAACTTGTTTAAGATATATTCTGCGAATCATATTGAAAAAAACAATTTAAAACAAATGTTCGATCGTGCGATTGAATCAATAAATGAAATAGTACGGGTTAATGCTGTTTTTTCTTTCAAAAACGGCAACATGCATTTTTTTGAGTCGGCACTATACAATTTTAAAAAGCAGTTTGATAAGTTTAATTCTAATTGTCAATTAATTGGTAATGTATTTATTGAAACAGAGCAGCAAGAACAACAATTTGTTATAAATGTGAATAATGTTGTAAAGAAAACAAAATATTACGGTTTTTTTGATACAACCGTAAAACAGGTTGTCTTACTGCTTGAGCGTATCAATAAAAAAATGAGGTCTGACCTTGCAGATAAGGAAAGCGAATACGTGGAAAAATATAATAATTTATCGGAGAGCGAATTTGTAATAAAATAAAGTGTTGCCAAATGAATTCAGGTTTTGCAAATAATAATTTGTTTGCTATGAAAAACTCTGTAAAAAATATGAATATCAGTTTTGAATTATCAGAATATGATAAATTCAATGTTGTAGATATGGAAATTTTTGACATGATTAAAATACAAACTGAAAATGATAGTTCAATAATCAGGGAGATTTATTTATCATATTTTTCTGAAGCCGAAGTTTTGATAAAACTTATAAATGAATATTTCAATAAAAAGAAATATGAAAAATTGAAGGTATCATTACATACATTATCAGGGATTTCTGCAACTGTTGGTGCATTAAAACTCAGGGAGGTAATTAAGGATACTGAATATGCTTTGATATTGCAAGAATATATGAAAGTCTCCTGGTTAATTCCTGTATTGAACTTATCATATCATGAATTTAAGAGATCTATAAACCAAATGATATAATAAATATCATTTCATTTTCATATTTTATATGCTAAATAAGATTTTACTTGTTGAAGACGATTCTACGACTGCCAATTATATTTATCATAAGCTGGAGCAATTGGATTGTGATGTTCTTGCCAAAGCCACCAACGGTAATGATGCCGTCAGGATGGCTAAAGATCTGCAGCCCAACCTGATTTTGATGGATATTAAACTTCAGGGTGAAACAGATGGTATCGATACGGCATCGCAAATACTCTCCTTTCTTGATGTTCCTGTTGTTTATGTTACGGCTCATTCGGATGAAAAAACAATTAAGCGTTTGATGAAAACAGAACCAAACGCATTTATTATCAAACCGTTTGATGAACGTATATTGCGTTCGGCTATTGATATAGCAGTTTACAGACACCAGGTAAAAAAAGAGTTGCTCGATGCAAAAGAAAAACTGCGTACTACTATAGAATCTATTGATGATATAATAATTTCATTTGATTGCAAAGGAAACCTGACCTATATACATACAAACCATGGTAAAATACCTTTTGCCACTTCTGATAAATTGCTTGATAAGCATTATAATGAAGTTTTTAATTATCATTTGGTGAAGTTGCTTGATGTTTGTTTTGACAACCTGTTGAAAACAAAAAAAGTTCAGGAGTTTGAATTTGAATTACAAAAAAATAATTCCAAAAAATGGTTTTATGCAAAAGCTTCCTTAAGAAAAGATGTGAGAGGAAAAGCAATAGGTATTACTTTGCTGGTTACAGACATATCAAAACAAAAAAAACTTGAAACTGATCTAAAGTATTATAGTGAAAAACTGGCAGAAGCACAGGAAGTTGCGCGGCTTGGAACTTGTGAAATTAATTTTGCAAAGAAAACATTAACACATAATGAGATATTTTTTGAATTGCTCGATATTGACGATTATGACGATATAAAAAGTTATGATGATGAGAAAATTTTAAAAATTATATATCCTGAGGATAAAAAAAGATATGTAGATTATCATAAAGATCTTTTTAGAAATAAAGTCAAAAAATTTTCAATTGATTTCAGGGTATTAGATAAAAGCAGGAATATCCTGTATTTACATTCGGTTGGTAAAGTAGATTATGATAAGAATAAACAGCCGTTAGTTATGTTGTTGACATTGCAGGATGTATCGTGGCAGAAGCAAAGTCAAAATTTATGGAAAGCTTTGTTCAGTGCACGCAAATCGGCTGAAATAAAACGACAGTTTTTTGCAAATGTCAGTCATCAATTAAGAACTCCACTTACTGAAGTAATCGGGATGACTGAGCTTTTAAACAAAACCGACCTTAAAAGAGAGCAGAAAAACTATCTTACAACATTGCGAAAATCATCTGAAACTCTTATTAATATGATAAGTGATATTCTGGATGTTTCCAAAATTGAAGCCGGGAAAATGGAACTGTACCCGGTTGCATACGACATTAGAAAAAATATTGAAAAAATGATTGAAGCGTTATCATATATTGCCGATGAGAAACAAATTGAATTAAAATACTTTATTGATAATAAAGTGCCGGAAATGTTGTTTGTTGATGAAAAACGTGTTAACCAGGTCATATTTAATTTAATATCGAATGGTTTGAAGTTTACGAGTGAAGGGTCGGTTAGTGTGAAAGTGTTGCCTGATTCAATAAAGGGTAAAGAATTGACAATTCGTGTTGAAGTTGAAGATACCGGTGCCGGTATCAGGAAGGAAGATCATAAAAATTTATTTTATGCATTTCAGAGAAATAATCATAAAACAAAACGTAGTTCGGTCGGTTCCGGATTAGGTTTGTATATATGCAAGAACCTGGTAAACCTGCTTGAAGGAGAGATTGGCCTGGAAAGTGAACCCGGCAGAGGAAGCACGTTTTGGTTTACATTTAAAACCAAAGAATATGAAGGCTCGGTTGAAACGAAAGAACCCGTTATTTTTATAGAAGATATACCGAAAGAATTGCATATGTCTGTTCTGCTTGTTGAAGATAAGGAAGAAAATCAAAAAGTCCTCTCCCTGATGCTCGAATCCATTGGTTGCCAGGTAAAAGTTGCTTCAAACGGAAAAGAAGCACTCGAATTTTACCAGGAATCAATCGTTAATGCTTTTGGCATTTTCGGAAATACAAAATATGACATCATTATAATGGATATGTATATGCCGGAAATGGATGGAATAGCTGCTGCACTTGAATTGCGCGAAAAATATAATGAACCGCCACCCATTATAGGACTAAGTGCCAGCGTGTTGGATAGCAGTACTAAAATATTTGAAGAATTAGGCTTTGATGATTATCTTACTAAGCCCGTTGAGATTGAAATTCTGGCAAAGAAACTCTTTTATTGGAAAAATAAAAACAAAAAAGAAATTGTTAAACCCGGTATTGTGTCAGATGAATCTTTCGTGCCAAGTATTGAAAAATATCCGGTAATTAATGAAACAACTATAAATAAAATAATCAAAAATATCGGAGGTGATAGTGATAATATAAAAAATCTTCTTAATTCCTTTATTGAAGATATGGACAATTATTACCACAGATCAATAAATGCCTTCAAAAATAATGATGAAAAAACTGTTAAAAGAATAATTATAGCTGTTAAAGGCCTCTCAGCTGTTATAGGAGCTGCACAGGTCTGTGAGATTGCAAAAAGAATGGAACATAACGCAGAAGAAGAAAATTTTAACCAGGTTAAAAATCTTTTCCTGATTATGGTTAACAAGTACATGATATTTAAAAAGCATGTTGAAGAAAAATATCTTCAATAATAATTATGATACATCATTTGTATAAATACCCAGTAAACCTTCAGGCGTGGTAACTACTATTTTTTTCAATTTGCGGTCTACTTCTTTAATGAATTTATCACTAACAGGTATCAAAATTTCATTAAGATTACGTTTTATTTGAAAAAGAGGATTCCCCGGATAATCAAGGATTTTTTCTATTTCACCAATGTATCCCTGGCGGGTATCATATACCTTAAACCCTTCTACTTCATGAAAATAAAATTGATTGCCTGATAATGGCGGTAACATATCCAGGGGAAGATACATCTCACAATCAATTAGATCTTCCGCCTTTTTTTCATTATCTATGCCTTTGAATCGTATTATTGCCTGATTGCTGTTGGGACGAAATGATATTTTTTCGATGAAAAAAGGTACCAGCTTTTTGTTAATCAAAAGAAAGACCGATTCCAATTCGGTGTATTTTTCAGGTTTGTCAACGTCAAATACACATATTATATCACCCTTGTATCCAAACTTTTTTGAAACAATACCAAGGAAAAAAGTATCATCAATTTTCATAAGTGGATTTTTTTAAGTAACCTGTTTTTTACTAAATATGCGCTTTTGTATATTAAGCAAGTTAATTACAGTACTCTTATATAACTATTTTTAAAGTTAGATGTTTTGAGGCTGGAGAACCAAGCCTCCCGAACACTTATATCTAAAACTTTTTTAATTGCAAAGGTATTATGTTTGAAAAATAATAGCATATGCTAAAACTAAGAAAAAAATAATTAAAATTCAAATTTGCATCCGTGTTAATTAAATTATTAAGCGCAGCAAAATAAAAAAAACATAATTATAATATTACTGTTTTAGAAAAAAATTGTATTTTTGCAGTCTTAAAAACCAAATAAGTTTAATAAGAAATGGCAAAGAAGACAAAAGATGTAAGGATACAGGTTATATTGGAATGTACCGAGCACAAAAAAAGCGGTTTGCCGGGTAAATCAAGATATATTACAACAAAGAGCAAGAAAAATACTCCCGACAGGCTTGAGCTTAAAAAATACAATCCTGTTTTAAGGAAAATGACTATTCATAAAGAAACCAAATAATTCATACTGTTATGGCAAAAAAGGTTGTTGCAACATTAAAAACAGATACCGGTAAAGGTTTTGCTAAAGTTATTAAAGTGAAAAAATCGGGTAAAACCGGGGCTTACACTTTTAAGGAGGATATCGTGGCTTCAGATAAAGTAAAAGAATTCTTTGCAGCAAAATAGTTTCAGGGCTTTTGGAATTTGTCCGAAAAATATAGATTTTTACATTTTGCAGAGTTTATTTTACATATAACCCGGTTAATGCCGGGTTTTTTTATTGTGTCGATTTTTTATCTGTATCAACTCGTTTTTTTATAATATCTTTATAGTGTTTACTAATAAATAAAAATCAAAAAAAAATGGGAGTGTTTGATGTTTTTTCAAGGAATAAAGAAGAGAAGCTTGAAAAAGGTCTTTCGAAAACACGTGACAATTTTTTCTCAAGGCTGTCAAAGGTGATTGTTGGAAAATCAAAGGTTGACAGCGGTGTTTTGGATGATCTTGAGGAGGTTCTGATTAGTTCTGATGTGGGTGTAAATACGACGGTTAAAATAATAGAACGGATTGAGGAAAGAGTTGCACGTGATAAATACGTTAATACCGGTGAGCTTAATCAGATTTTAAAAGAAGAGATCATCGGTTTATTGGTTGAAAATGAAAAAAGTTCTTTTACCGAAGTTGGTCTTGAAAATAAAATTAAGCCATGTGTTATTATGGTAGTTGGAGTTAATGGTGTTGGCAAAACGACGACAATCGGTAAGCTGGCATATAAATTCAAGACGGCGGGCAAGCAGGTTGTGCTTGGGGCAGCTGACACTTTTCGTGCAGCAGCTGTTGATCAGCTTGCAATTTGGTCGGAAAGAGCCGGCGTGCCACTTGTTAAAAAAGAAATGGGTACCGACCCGGCCTCCGTTACCTATGAAACATTAGACTATGCTGTTAAAAATAATTCTGACGTCGTAATTATTGATACCGCCGGAAGACTGCACAACAAAGTCAGCCTGATGAATGAACTGGCGAAAATAAAACGGGTGATGAAAAAAGTTATACCGGAAGCACCACACGAAATATTACTGATCCTTGACGGTTCTACCGGGCAGAATGGCTTTGAACAGGCTAAACAATTTACACAGGTAACGGAAGTAAATGCACTGGCTATTACTAAACTCGACGGTACGGCAAAAGGTGGAGTAGTCCTGGGAATTTCCGACCAGTTTAATGTTCCTGTAAAATATATCGGAGTTGGCGAAACGATTGATGACCTCCAGATTTTTGACAGGGTTGCATTTGTTGAAAAATTATTTCAGAAGCAACAGTGATAAATCTTTTATTTAGGTTGGTAATTTTTGCGCATTGCCGGTTATCGGCTATTAAGTGTCAGCATAAGTTTTTGTGTTGTAATAAGTAAATATTCCTGTTATTGAAGGTTTGTAAAAAAATGCATTTATGTACTTATCACCCTAACTTAATTTTTGGTTTTGAATATGCCTGAAAGGATCAATATCATTACCCTGGGTTGTCCGAAAAATCTTGTTGATTCGGAAAAGATCATGGGCAACCTGAAACTGGCTAATTTTAGGGTTTTTCATGAGTCAAATGAGCCGGCAGATATCGTAGTTATTAATACCTGCGGGTTTATTGATGATGCAAAGGAAGAGTCTGTCGAAACCATTTTGCAATTTGTCAATGCTAAAAGTCGTGGAGATATTAAAAAGCTGATAATTACAGGTTGTTTGTCTGAAAGATACGCAAAAGAACTTAAAGAAGAGATAGATGAGGTAGATGCCTGGTTTGGGGTTAATGATGCTGTAGAATTATTGAAGTATATAAACCCATCTATTAATGCCTGCAGTGAAAACAAACGTATTATAACCACACCTGAACACTATGCTTATCTGAAGATTGCCGAAGGATGCGACCGTACATGCTCATTTTGTGCCATCCCTTTTATAAGGGGTAAATTCCGGTCAAAACATATTGATACTCTTGTTACGGAAACCGAAATGCTTGCCCGGAAAGGAGTCAGGGAGTTATTGATCATAGCACAGGATATTGGCTATTATGGAATGGATATATACAAAAAAAACATGTTGCCGGAGCTTTTAGATGAACTGGTAAAAATCAATGGCATAGAATGGATAAGATTACACTATGCGTATCCTCTTAATTTCCCGGATAAGACAATAAGGCAAATAGCAGGATATGATAAGGTATGTCGCTACCTGGATATTCCATTGCAACATATAAGCGACAATATTCTAAAATCGATGAAAAGAAATATTGATAAGAATAAAACTTTGAAACTTATATGCCGGTTGAGGGAAAAAGTGCCTGGCATAGCATTACGTACTACTTTTATGGCAGGTTATCCTGGCGAATCGGAAAGAGATTTTCTTGAATTGCTTGATTTTGTCAGGAATACTTGTTTTGACAGGGTCGGCGTGTTCACTTATTCTGCTGAGGAAAACACACCTGCATGGGGCCTGGACGATTCAATTCCCCGTAAAATAAAAAAGCAACGGGCAGATATGTTAATGGAAGAACAGCAAAGGATTGCATTGCAGTTAAACAGGCAAAAGGTGGGGAAAGTTTTTAAAGTGATTGTTGACAGGAGTGAAGGTGAATTTATGATTGGAAGAACAGAATTTGATTCACCGGAAATAGACAACGAAGTACTTATTACCGGCAATCACGACCTGTTAAATCCAGGTATGTTTTGCAACGTTCTTATCAAGGATGCATCCGCGTTTGAGATATATGGAATACCTGTTAACAATTATTAAAACATCTTTCAAAAAATTTTATCATCAAACGTTATAAAAAAATAATATTTCCTTTGTTAAATAACATTAATTTGTAATTTAGCGTTTTTCGTACCTGTTATCATATTATGAATTACAGATAATATAAATGGAAAAGTTGAAAATCAAGAATAAAGTATTTTTTAAGTGTATAGATCATAGTGAAATTCTTGCGGCTGTTAAGAAGCTTGCCTGTCAACTTAAAAGAGATTACAATAAAGACATTCCGGTGTTTATGGTTATTCTTAACGGAGCCTTTATGTTTGCTGCCGATTTACTTAAAGAATTTGACGGGATGTGTGAGGTTGAATTCATTGCTGTATCTTCATACAGAGGTACCGAATCTACCGGTGTGGTTGAAATAAAGTCAGACTTTACGAAAAATATAAAAAACAGAAGGGTTGTTATTCTTGAAGATATTGTTGATAGCGGAACCACGATCAGTTTTTTGCTTCAGAAAATGGAAAAATATGAACCAAAAGATATTCAGGTGGCTACACTGCTGCTTAAGCCGGATGCACTGGAAACCGATGTGAAACCCGGTTATGTGGGAATAGAAGTACCAAATGATTTTATTGTGGGTTATGGATTGGATTATGATGGTTATGGACGTAATTACAAAGACATATATAAAATCACTGATGATTAATTTTACCTTAAGTCTAATTTTAAAAAAATAGAGTTATGTTGAATGTTGTTATTTTTGGTCCTCCCGGTTCGGGTAAAGGGACACAATCAGAAAAGATTGCTGAAAAGTACCGCTTAATTCATTTATCAACCGGCGATCTGCTGCGCGAAGAGATGAAGAAGGATACAAGCCTGGGCAGACAAGTGAAAAACTATATTGAAAAAGGTGAACTTGTACCTGATGAAGTAATTATTGAACAGCTTTATTTAAAGTTATCGGAATATAAAGATGCTCCTGGATTTATTTTTGATGGATTTCCCAGGACGATAGTTCAGGCTGAAAAGCTTGACAAAATGCTCGAAAAGAATAATATTCATATAAATATTGTTTTGAATATTGAAGTTGATGAGGAAGAGCTTGTCAGGCGGATGATGGGAAGAGCCCAGGATTCAAATCGTTCTGATGACAAGGAGGATGTTATAAACAACCGGATTGATATTTATAAAGAGCAAACCTTTCCTTTAATAAATTACTATAAGAACCAGGGAAAAATAGTCAACATTGATGGCATGGCATCGGTTGATAAGGTCTTCGAAAATATTTGTTATGCGCTTTATGCTTATAATTCACAAAAATAATAGTACATATTTTGCAGGCGTTAGCTTATAGATTTAATGTTTTTATCATCAATGGCCTCATCCAATTTTATAGATTATGTAAAGATTTGCTGCCGGTCTGGCAAAGGTGGTGCGGGTTCGGTACGTTTTCGCAGGGCAAAATACATTCCTAAAGGAGGCCCTGATGGAGGTGACGGTGGCAGGGGAGGAAACGTGGTTGTTAGGGGGAACAATCAACTATGGACTTTACTTCATCTAAAATATTCAAAACATATGATTGCAGGTGCTGGGCAACCGGGCGGAGGGAATAACCGTGCGGGAGCTTCCGGGAAAGATGTAGCTATTGAAGTGCCGGTAGGTACAATTGTTAAAAGTGATGAGACCGGAAAAATGCTTTTTGAAGTAACAGAACATGATGAAACTAAAGTTCTGTTGCCTGGCGGCAGAGGAGGGCTTGGCAATACTCATTTTAAATCATCTGTCAACAGAACTCCCCGTTATGCCCAGCCGGGTGAACCCGGAGTAGAAAAATGGGTGATTTTCGAACTTAAAATACTTGCCGATGTCGGCTTAGTCGGATTACCAAATGCCGGAAAATCTACATTATTATCTGTATTATCTGCTGCAAAACCCAAAATTGCCGATTATCCATTTACAACACTTACGCCAAACCTGGGTATCGTACCTTATTATGATGATCGCTCTTTTGTTATGGCTGATATACCCGGCATTATTGAAGGAGCATACAAGGGAAAAGGATTGGGACACAGGTTTCTCAGACATATAGAGCGAAACTCACTCCTTTTGTTTATTATACCCGCTGATTCGCAAAATATTAAAAAAGAATATGATATCCTTGTCAACGAACTCGAACAATATAATCCCGAACTGCTTGATAAAACACGTATCCTGGCTGTTTCAAAATGCGACTTGCTTGATAAAGAAGAACTTGATAAAATCCGTATAAACATCCCTGATATTCCGGCTGAACTCATTTCTTCTCATACCAATACAGGGCTTGTTGAACTCAAAAATTTGTTATGGAAATATATGACCTGAATAAATATTAGCGAAATAAAGGATGAATGATTGTACGGATTGTGCAGATTGAGTAGATTAAAAGGATTGAAAAGATTAAAGAATGCATGTTCGAAAATTATATAAATATATATAAAGGATGCTGGAGACATTATTGGAATTAGACCGTGAATTGTTTTTTTTTCTTAATGGTATTAACAATTCATTTTTTGATATAATAATGACATATATCAGCAAGAGATTAACATGGGTGCCGCTTTATGCCTTTTTACTTTATTTAATGATAAGGGAGTATAAATGGAAAACGTTATGGCTGGTGTTGTTTGTTATATTATTAATAACTTTAAGTGATCAGGGTTCAGGTTGGTTTAAAGATTTTTTTGAACGGCTTCGCCCAAGTCGAGATCCTTCGATAATGGATATGATTCACCTGCCTGCCGGAAGAAGAGGTGGAAGTTATGGCTTTGTTTCGGCTCATGCAGCAAATACGTTTGCTTTAGCCGGTTTTGTGACCCTATTATTTAAAGGTAAAAATTTTCTTTATCTAAGAATAATCTTTTTTACTTATGCCTCATTAAATGCATATAGCCGCATATATCTGGGCGTGCATTATCCGGGTGATGTAATTGGAGGAACTATTTTAGGATTGATTATTGCCTGGGCGGTAGGTTATTTATGGTGTAAATTGCAGGAAAAACTTCCCGTTCCGGCTTCAGGGTTTTTGGTGAAAAAAGAATAAAATGATCGCAGAATATTACCCTCAGACTTCTTAAAAACACTCCGAAATTACCACGAATAATCGGATATTTTTAATTTATGCAATCACATTGAACAGTTGTATTTTATTGTTTTTTAGTATGTTTTAATGCTTTTGGCTTATGCTAAAACACATAGGGTGTTAATTCAATTCATTGGCAAATCAAACTAAAGTTTTTTGTCTTTGCTTAATAATATTTTGATTGCCCATTTATACGGTACTTGTTTGGGTTATATCGCTCATTATCTGCAGGCTACTTTGTTTTATTGGTTAGTGTGATAAATTTTTTTAAGAAGTCTGCCCTTATGTAAGTGATTTTTTAATAATATTGCAATTAAACTGTAACTTGTTTTTTACTCAAAACAAATCTTTATGGCAAAAGTTATAGCTGTCAGCAATCATAAGGGTGGTGTGGGGAAGACCACATCTGCAATAAACTTGGGTGTGGGTTTAAACATGAAAGGGAAAAAGGTATTATTGATTGATTTAGATTCGCAGGCAAATTTAAGTCAAAGCCTTAATATTGAGGAGCCTGAATTTCATATTTACGGTTCTATTAAAGGTATTTATCCTGTACAGCCTTTAGAGGTGATTAAAGATCTTCATGTTGTTCCTTCTGTCAGTGAGCTTTCGGCAGCCGAGCCGGAACTTACAGCCGAAGCAGGTCGTGAATTTATATTGTCAGAATTAATTGAGCCTGTTGTTGAAGATTATGATTTTGTGTTTATTGATTGTCCGCCATCGTTGGGTTTATTTACGATAAATGCTTTCACTGCTGCTGATGAGATTTACATACCGATGCAGGCACAGTATCTTGCATTGCAGGGAATAGGTAAGCTTTTGGTTTTAAAGGACGTAATTAAAAAGCGTATGAACAAAAAGCTTGAAATAGGTGGTATTTTCATTACGCAGTTTGATCGCCGTAAAGTGCTAAACCGCTATGTACTCGAAACTATCGAGTCGCATTTTGGCGACAAAGTATTCAAGACACGCATACGAAGCAATGTAGCACTGGCAGAAGCTCCAAATGCCGGACTGGATATATTCCGCTACCAGGAAAACAGCATTGGTGCTTTTGATTATATGCAATTGACCAACGAGATATTAAAGAGAAATAAATCCGGCCCTAAAAGTTTATAGCATAGCCATAAACTGACTTACGATTATCATTAACACCAGGGCAACAGGATAAACGGTTGCATAACCTAGGGCAGGTGCTTCGGTTTTTGTTTTTGAATCTATGGCAGCAAGTCCCGGTGTGCTGGTCATGCTACCAGCAATAACACCCAGTAGCAAGGCGAAATTAACTTTAAGGATATATCTTCCAAACAAGATGCTTATTATTAAAGGAACTACTGTAATCGTTGCACCTGTATAGAAAAGAGTCCAGCCATACGTTGCAAAAGCTTCAACAATATGAGCTCCTGAATGTGTGCCTACAGTAGCTAAAAACATTAACAGCCCTAATTTGCGTAATAACTGGTTGGCTGTGTCCGACATTGACCATATTATAGGCCCTGTTTTGCCAAGATTACTCAAAATAATTGCTGTGGCTAAAATACCACCGGTTATACCGAGCGAAAAATCAAACAAGCCGAAAAAAGGTATATTAATAGAACCCAATAATATACCTATAACAATACCAAGCGAGATAGGAAGAAAATTTGTTTCGCTGAGCCTTTTTTCTTCATTACCCAGCAACTTCATCACTTTACGTATGTTTTCCTTATCGCTGGCAACCATTACTTTATCGCCAAACCGTAAAGTGCTGTTTCCGCTGGGTGTAAGGTCAATGTCACTGCGGCGAATACGGGTTATTGTTGCATTATAGTATGCGGTGAGGTTTAATTCTTTCAGGGGTTTGTTTATTACTTTTTTGTTTGTTATAAGTATCCAGTTAACAGTATAATCAACGGGAAGCGGAAGTTTTTCACTAGTCGGCTTTCCTATTAGCAGTTCAATTTTTTCAAGCGCTTCGGCTGTTCCGACAACTTTGATTATATCACCTGTATAAAGCCTTGTTTTATCATGCGGTGTAACGGTTTTATCTTTATGTTTTACACGCGATATTACTGCATGCGTCATGGTGCTTATTTCAAGGTCATGGATAGTTTTGCCGTCCAGGTTTTGGTTTTCAACAACAAAATTCTTATCAATGACTTCAGGATGTTCTCTTTCCTGTTGTTTTTTATAATCATTTTCCTCTTTTTTCATATCAATTTTCAAAAGAACGGGTAAAAATGTAAGAAAGAGAATCACACCAATAACACCGACGGGATAAGCAATTCCATATCCTATAGAGACCAGTGGTGAGCCGGTGGCATCTATGGCTGCAGCTAATCCTGTAGAACTGGTCAATGCCCCGGTAAAAACTCCTATACCAAGGTCAATTTCAATGTCTAAATATTTTGAAAAACCTAATCCTAATAAAGCAGCGGAGATTATAAGCAATAAACATATATAAATAAGTTTTCTGCCCATTTTTTTGAATGCATCAAAAAATCCCGGTCCTGCCTGAATGCCAACGGTAAAAATAAAAAATACCAGGCCTATGGTTTGAAACTCAACTGGCACCAGGAATCCATGATGTCCGAGGAAAAGTGCAACAAAAATTACCGCCGATAAATCAAGTGAAAGACCCTTGAATTTCAAATTACCTATTGCTATACCTATTGTGATTATAAGAAAAAGCGCAAAATAACCTTCGAAAAATATATCGGGCATTTAACAATTGTTTATTATGAAAAATGTTTATTTCAGGTTACAAAAATATTTACGGTTTATATCTTAACCCCCGGTTGCAAAGTTAATCTTTATTAAATTTATTGTTTGATCAATATAATTTTTTCTTTTGGTTGGGGGTGAAAGATGTTCTGCAAGTACCTGGTTTAGATGTGTTTACCGACCTTATGCTATGCCTGTTACCCCTATAGGGGCTAATAGAGTCTGTCAAAGACAACCAGGAAACAATCGGAAAAATGGCTTTTCCTTAGGTTATCGCGAAAAGATTCGGCGTTTGCGCGGTTTTCAAATTGTCCGATTATGATCCGGTATATTTTTTGTCCGTTTATATGGCTTACATTAATAAAGACAGTTTTTTCAAATTGTTCTTCGTATGCGTCCGCAAGATTTTGAAGTTTATCGGTATTTGCATAACTGGCCACTTGTACTCCAAAACCTTTTGGAACAACATTCGTAAGCTTTTTGTTATAAAATCCTGAAGCTAACTCATTTATATCAATTATAGTTTTATCAGGAGAAGTTTCCGGTTCAAAGTGCTCATCTTTTTTTGTAGCAGGTTCAGCTACATGTTTTTCTGTTAAAATATCTTTTTCGATATCATTAATTGTTGATGGTTTTGTTTGTGTGGTGCCTTTATCGGATGAAAAGAAAGCTGCGATATCAAGCGTTTCTGTTGCAATTTTTTGTTTGGTTGGTTTTTTTTCCGGTTCAGTGGTTTTTGCTAAACTTAGGAGTTCATCGGCTTTTTCCAGGTCATTTTGTGCTTCTTCATGATTGCCTGTATTTTTTCTTGCCTCCGCCCTGGCAAGGTATGCATCACGGTGGCCGGGCGATAGTTCAAGACAGCGGTTAAGGTCTTGTATTGCTGCATAGCTGTTTAGTATGGCGATTCTGGCCAGGCCGCTGTAGTAAAAAGCGGTTGGATTGTTTGGCATTGCCTGTTTTGCACTATCAAGGCCTTCAATAGCACTTTCATACTGACCGATATAGTAAAGAGATTTTCCCCTGTAAAGATATGTCTTTTTAAAACCGGGGTTTAACCTGTAAGAAATATCAAAATCCTGCAGTGCTCTGCCATATTCTTTAATAGTGAAATATGCTTTGCCGCGTTGAAAAAAAGAGATAAAATCGGGGTTCAGCCTTATAGCAATACTTAAATCCTGTATAGCTTCATTATAATCACCTTTTTCGAATTTGGCAAGCCCCCTGAAATAGTGTGCCTGGTCAGAGTATCCCGGATCAAGTTCAATTGTAATGGTGAAATCCTTTATAGCGCCTTCGTAATCAGACAGCTCAGTTTTAGCCAGGCCACGATATAGAAAAGCTTTTGCGTAGATAGGATTTATTTCAATGGCCTTGTTAAACTTCTCAAGGGCTTCTGCATATTCTTCGTTAATGCCATATTGCACTCCATTATTGAAAATTTTCCGCGAAAGGTTCACATCTTCTTCAGAGGGTTGTGCGCTTGAAAGATGTGAAAAGAAAAAATAAAATAATAGTAAGATTAATGAAATTTTGAAAGACATGGCTATATATTTTTAATGGACATATTGATTACAGCAGCAAAAATATACAAAAAGGTTTTAGCTTATAAAATAAATGAATATGGATTTATTAACAATTATGTTAATAACTGTATTTATAGTTTTGGTATAGGATGAATGAATAACCGCTTTGAATCAAATCACCTTTCTTTTGTGTGAAGATTATTTATTTTTTTGTTTTTCCAGTTTTTCTTTTTGTTTAAGGCAATTTTTCAATTCTTCTTCAAGTTTTTTATTTTCCTCTTCACATTTTTTTATAGCCATTTTACTTTCAGTAATGTTATTGGCTATTTTGAAGATTTTATATGGTTTTTTGTTTTGGTCAAGCATTGGGGCATATGTTTCCGCAACATATAAGGTTTTTCCCTTAATATTAAGTTCTGTTTCCTGTTTTCTGATTTTACCTTTTTTCAGGTCTTCCCAGAATTGGTCATATTCTTTTTTTTGTTCTTTGGTAAATTCTATTTTATCAATATGATGTGTGCCAGTAACTTCCTCTTTTTTCATATCAACAAAATCAAGGAATGAATCGCTTATATTTTGTATATAACCGTTAAGATCATATTCAATAACAAAACTTGATGCGTTGAGGGCTTCCAGTATACTTTCCATTTCGCTGGTTTTCCTTGCCATTTCTTCTTGTGTAGCTGCAAGCTCTTCCATATTCTGACGCATCTCTTCTTCCTGGGCCTTCATCTCTTCGGCTTGTTGCTGTGACTTTTTAAGCAAAAGGGCAGTGCGTATGTTAATTTTAAGTGATGATATGGTTGATGCAATACTTTCAGCAATTTTTTCCAGGAATTCTATTTGATATTGTTCAAATTTATTAAGCGAGGCCAGTTCAATTACTCCGTATATTTCTTCATTAAGTTTTAATGGAACCAGGATAAGGGAGTTTGGTTTTTCTTCGCCAAGCCCTGAGGTAATTTTCACATAAGATTCGGGGATTTCGGTCATATGGGTGGTCTTCCCTTCCATAAAGCATGTTCCCACAAGTCCTTCCCCTGTTTTTATCTTTTTTTCAAGGAATTTTCTTCTGTCATAAGCATAACAAGCGGTCATTTCAAGGAATTTGTCATTTTCATCATCATCATTAACCACAAAGATGCCTCCTTGTGTAGCTTCAAGATATGCAACAAGATTTTTAATGATTTTGTAGCTGAGGGTTTCGAGGTCTTCGTTATCATAACGTAGTATTTCTCCGAATTTAGCATATCCTTCAGTAGCCCATCTACGTTTTTTATCTTCTTCTTTGCGTTTCAGTTCTTCTTTATTGGCTTCAATAAGGCTTTCTCTCATGTTGAGCAAGGCTTGTCCAAGCAGGTCTTTATCGCTAAGTAAGCCGAAATCCGTATCCAGTTTCCCCTGGCCGATATCGCGTGCAAAAGAGACAGTATTTTTCAGGCCTTCTATCAAAGTGTTGGTGGCTATAGCCATTTGAGCCAATTCATCTTTTTCTTTGCGGGTCTGGATAAGTTTAACATTTTCCAGGTTGCCTTTGGAAAGTATATTCAAAACATTGGTTGTTTTTACTACGGGAGAGGTAATATATTTTGCAATTTGCCATATAACAATGTACAAAATTACCAAAGCCAATAAACTCAGCAGAATAGCTATCCAAAGCCTTTGGTTTGCTTCGGCTTTTATTTCCGAAACCGGTACTTCCAAAGCAAAAGACCATGGCGTAGGAGTGTTGCCAATATGTATTGGAGTGTAAATTCTCAGAGCTTCTTCGCCAAGGTTATAACTGTGTTCGGTAATGATTAGCGGCCTTCCTTCTTGAATAGCCCCTATAACTTCTGTTTCCTGTTTTATAAATTCATAGGAAGGCTCCCCGATGAAGCGAAACCTGGGATGTGATACCAGTGTTCCGTTAGTTGAAATAAGCTTGCCATAACCACTTTCAAATAATTCGATGTCGGTAATAATGTCGAAAAACGATTCCAACTCAATATCAATAGCCAATACGCCGTGAAAAATACCGTCTATGACTACCGGTACGGATGTGGTTGTCATTAGGATCTCATCTTCCGGTTTGCCTGTAAAAGAATAATAATAGGGGTCTAATATAGCTTCTTGCAAAGTTTCTTTGGGGATGGTAATATATGGACCATATTCTATTTCATCTTCTTCTTCGGGGTCTGTAGTCATATCCACATAACGTATGATATTGTCGTTTGAATAATAATAGTTCAGGTCAAATACGCCGCTCAAAGTACCCCAGTCGCTTGCAATGTAAGCTGAGTCAAGCCCGTCAAACGCATCAGGCTCCCACCTCGTCCAGACAGCCAGAAATTCAGGGTTATTTTCTATGGTAATTTTTAGCATCTTATCAAGGTCAATCCTTTGCGGATCACCTGCTTCAATCAGCGCCTTTGAATTATGTGCCAATGACCTTGCCATATCCATACTATAATCAAGGCGCATGGAAAAAGTATTGGCATATTGTTGTCCTATGCCTTCTGTAAGCTCTTTTGCATAAGTTATCTCAACCGACCTGCTTCGGCTGGCTAAGTAACCGATAACTACGAAAAAAATCACCGAAGTTGTCAGTAAAATAAGAAAAATCATCTTATGTTTCAACTTCATCTTCAGAAAAAAGTTTTTCATCGAAAATAATATTAGTTTAATAATTTAAAACGTTTTTTTCTTAAAAATACCGATCAGCGTTTTTTATATATGGTGTAAATTTAAAAAAAAACTGTAAATCAGAACATCGTAATTACCTGTAATAATTAATTTTTATCTTGAATCACTAATTAAATTGAATTTTTTATTCAGTTTTTTTGTCAAAAAAGCTGAAACATTATCACAGAAATGTTTCTGTTTGAAAGCGTATATCCATTTTATTCCTGCAATGGCATTTGTTAAGAAAACTTCATCAGCTTTAATGCCTTCCATTTTAAGCTTAAAATGATCATTTTCCAATGGTGAGCTTTCAATTAAATAATTACCATGATTTGAAATGGGTTGATATAAACCACCATCTTCTCTGAACATTATAAAACGAACCCTGGCTGAAGGCAAGTGAGAGTTTTTATTAAGCAGATTTAATATTTGTTTGAGAAGACCAGGATATTGTCATCTTGCGGTGCAGCTCAATTTTCAGGGTCAAAGCCCCGTTGACCGAACGATGATAATGATTTCCCAGGTTGAGAAGTTTTTCGCCTGCAATTCTTATGCTTTCAAAGACCCCATCCCCTTATAAAAAAGACCTTTTGGAGGTTTTTAATATTTTTTCATCTGCCGGGGAAAAGCTGCCGTTATAATTGATGTATAATGACATTTATATATTTTTCTAAAAAACATGTTCCAAAAATTCAACCAAAAAACCGGGTCTTAATAAAACTGTAAGTATAATACCATATACGGCACCCCAGAAATGTGCATCGTGCCCCACATTGTCTGATGCCTGTTTTGCCATATAAGCCGAGTATATAAGATATAGTATGCCAAAAATAAAAGAGGGTATAGGAATTGGCAATAGCAACAACATAATGCTACCTTCAGGATGCATTATAATGCTTGAAAAGAGAATTGCCGAAACGGCTCCCGAAGCACCCACAGCATTATAATAACTGTTGTTCCTGTTTTTTATATATGATGCTATTACCGAAAATATCAATCCTCCAATATACAACAACAGATAATAGGGAATAGCTTTTGTTTCAAAATATAATTCAAAAGTGTTTTCAACAATTCTTCCAAAGCTGTATAAAACAAACATATTTATGATAAGATGAACCCAGTCGGCATGAAGCAAACCATAAGAAAAAAACCGGTACCATGATTTTTCGTTCCTTATCAGATAAGCATTGAATTTCATCCGGTAAAATACATTCTGGCTTCGGAATGCTGTTATTGATACAATTGCTGTTAATAATATGATAAATAATGTAATGCTCATAGATTTTTTTCCTTTTCAGAAAGCTGATCGTCATAATAATTTAAAGCGAAATTAAAAATTTTTATTTCAAAGTTTAAGTTATTATAATTGTATTTTTGTTTAAATTGATGAGGTTGTAATATAGGTATTGTGAGTGTGCGAAGGGATGCGGGTAAGGTCTATGGTGCATGTGCCGTGGCAGGGAGTGATTAGTAATAATAAATGGAAAGTGAGAAAGTGGAAAGTGAGAATATTAGTAAGCAACATTATTGAAAGGTTGTAAGACAGGTGGAAAGGTAAATTATGACCGGCAACAAGTAACAACTAAGCTATGAAACAAAAATTACAAAAAGCAGTTTTCTGGGATTGGAACGGGACTTTGCTTGATGATGTTCAAATGTGTATAAACAGTGTGAATCATTTGCTGAAAAAAAGAAATCTGCCGTTACTGACATTATCGAGATATCGCGAGGTTTTTACATTTCCGGTAAAACGTTATTATGAGGAGCTGGGTTTTGACTTTGATGCAGAGCCCTTTGAAAAACCGGCATGGGAATTCATGGACCGATATGTTGAAAACTTTAAAAACACTGAATTGCATTTTAGAACTTTTGAAACACTTCAATATTTTAAAAACAATGGTTTTAATCAGTTTATTATTTCAGCCATGGAGCATAAAATGCTTGTTGATGCTGTTGAAGAAAAAGGGATAAGCGATTTTTTCAATGATGTATTGGGGATAAATGATATTTATGCAGGGGGTAAAATACATATCGCTGAAAAACTGGTAAACAAACTGGATATAAATCCAAAAAACATAGTTTTTGTAGGTGACACACTTCACGATCATGAAGTAGCTACTTTTTTCGGATTCCATTCCGTATTGTTAACTCATGGTCATCAATCGCGGGAGAGGCTGAAAAGCTCCGGTGCGGTCGTTAAAGATGATTTTTCACAAATGATACCTGTTATTGAAAAATTTTTCCAGGAGGATTAATAAAAATCGTTGAAAGATACAAGCTTAAATTTCCGTAATAATAAAAACGATTAACAACCGGGTTTTTAAAGATCTCTGACACAACGGACTGAGAATCCGGTTTCTTTACTGACGTTGAAGTGTACAACACTTGGGCTGCTTTTTCCTATTCGTTTGCTTTGAGCAAACGTATCAGAGTATTCAGTAGAAGACCAAAAGCGGCCGCGATGCCCGATATCGTTATATGTGCCGTCGGCACCACGCCAGCCGCCCCCAAAAGCTGAAAAGCCGAAATAATTCAAACCATAATGAATGTCATGTTGATTCCACCTTGGATGCTCTTTGGTTTTACAATTTCCTCCAAGGGGTGAGTTGACTTGCCGGCATGATTTCAAAGCATTGCCAACACCTTCAACATCAGGGCTTTCCCAACTATTGTGTAAATCATATTCATACATTAAATGATCTATCAATTCTGTCCAGTCATCATCAGAAATGACACGCCATCCTTCAGGGCAAATACCCCTTTTATCATCAACCGCATACCAGTTATATAGTTTTCCATAAGCTTCCACTACTTCATCATCACAGCCCAGGCCCTCTATCTCTTCATGCGGGTAAATTGAATAAGCGCCTTCATTATTTTCAACTGTGTTTGACCATTCTTCATCGTTCAAACCTGTGGATATGGTTGTTCCATTATCGTATTTTGTAGTACGCAGGTTTTCTGCCATCCACTCTTTTCCGCCAATCCAAACAGTGGCGTATTCGTTGCCGTTTATGTCGGTGACGCCATCGCCGGGCATGCCGTCACCAGGAGCATATTCTCTAAAGTTGGCGGTGAGGGTAATGTCGTAGGCAGGCATGGTTACATACGTTTTTGCCGAACAGGTATCATCAATATAATTTATATTACCAGTCCAGTTTGCGAATTCATACTTTTCTTCTGCTATAGCAGAAATTTCTGCTTCTTCGTTTTCTTGATACTGACCATCACCATTTACAGTGCCGCCTTCTTCAGGGTTAACGGAAAGTGAAAGATAAAATGAAGGTGCGAGACCGTCTTTATCTTCTCCGCACCCTATAGTAAGAATCAAAAGTAAGCAGATTGTTAATAAAGGTAAAATCCAAAAGATATTTATCTTTTTATCTTCCATTTTGTTTAATATTTTTATACTATTACTCAATTCTATTGGGTTAGTTTACTATACCACCTGTTCTTTGTTAAAATTAACGGTTTTTTTCTTATCTCTCAATTTGTTATATTTATAAATCTTAACTCTTTGACAAATTGACAAAACCTCCCTTTTTATCATTTTTTCAAATTTTGTATTTTATAGTACAATGCATTAAGGTATGAATTGCTTAAAATGAGTTTAAAAGCCAGGCTAATATTGGATAAGGCATTTGTGTTTTATTAATTGTTCTTTACAAAAATACTGATAATGTTTATGTTGGTTGAATGTTTGAGATATTTTTTTTAACGATATTATGAAAAACTTGCCGTGTTAATAGTTTGGTGGTTCTTCATTTTTACTGCCGGCAATTTAAAATAAATATTTTCCCACTATCTTTGCACAATTTGACTGGCGATAGATGGATTTTGAATTAACAACATATAGTAAGAGCTCTAAAGCCCGGGCAGGCAAGATAACCACTGCCCATGGTGAATTTGATACGCCGGTATTTATGCCGGTTGGTACTGCAGGCAGTGTAAAGGCAATCAATCAGCAGGATTTGTCGGAGAAGGTGAAAGCCCGGATTCTTTTGGGCAACACATACCATCTTTATTTGCGGCCCGGGCAGGAGGTTATTCGCAGAGCAGGTGGTTTGCATAGGTTCATTGGCTGGGATTATCCAATACTAACCGATAGCGGCGGCTACCAGGTTTATTCGCTGGCTCAGAAGCGAAAGCTGACCGGTGATGGCGTTTGGTTTCAATCGCATATTGATGGGTCACGTCATTTTTTTTCTCCCGAAAACGTTATCGATTTACAACGTGTGATAGGTGCCGATATTATTATGGCTTTTGATGAGTGTACACCATATCCGTGCGATTATGATTATGCAGTAAAATCAATGGAACTTACTCATGACTGGCTGGCAAGGTGTTGCAAACATTTTAATAACAGCAGCACTCTTTATGGGTATCAACAGGCACTTTTTCCAATAGTTCAAGGCAGCACGTACAAAGATCTGAGAACAAAGTCGGCATATACAGTTGCAGAATATAATTGCGAAGGTATTGCTGTCGGAGGGCTTTCGGTAGGAGAACCACATGATATTATGTATGAAATGACTGACCTGGTTTGTTCAATATTACCGCAAGACAAACCCAGATACCTTATGGGAGTTGGAACGCCCGAAAATATCCTTGAATGCATATCGCTGGGTGTTGATATGTTTGATTGCGTTATGCCTACTCGAAATGCAAGAAACGGAATGTTATTTACAAAAAATGGCGTAATAAATATTTTGAATGAGAAATGGAAGTTTGACTATTCTCCCGTTGATCCTGATGGAGAATCTTATGTTGACAACCTTTATAGCAAGGCATACCTGCGGCATCTTTTTCTTTCAAAAGAAATACTTGGTCCTATAATAACAACTGCCCACAATCTGACTTTTTATATTTCGTTAATAAATCAGGCAAGAGAACATATAATCAAAGGGGATTTTGAAAATTGGAAAGCCCTGATGGTTTCAAAACTCTCTAATCGTCTTTAATACTATTATCTTGCAGGCATATTTTTTGTAGTACCAACAACTGATAATAACAAATAAGGATATAACTAACGGGGAATGAACAATATCAAAAGAATTGATCTGTATATAATCCGCAAGTTCCTTGGGACGTTTTTCTTTGCGATAGCTTTGATTATCCTGATAGTCATTGTTTTTGACCTCTCGGAAAAGATTGATGACTTTATCGAAAATCAGGCTCCTTTATATGATATAATATTTGTCTATTATCTTAACTTTATTCCATACTTTGTTAATCTTTTCAGTCCGTTGTTTACTTTTATTGCCGTAATTTTTTTCACTTCGCGGCTTGCCTTTAATTCGGAGATCATTGCTATATTAAGCTCAGGCATAAGTTTCAGGCGTTTACTTGTCCCTTATATAATATCGGCTATATTTTTAGCCATACTATCAATTTACTTGTCTAATTTTTTAATACCCAGGGCAAATGAGAATCGTCTTGATTTTGAGAACACATATGTAAGAAGTCCTTCCCGGTTCAGGGAACGGAATATACACATGCAGATAAATCCCGGGGTATTTATTTACATGGAATCTTTTAATGAACGTACAAATATCGGACAACGTTTTACACTTGAGAAAATTGATAACGGTCAGCTATATTATAAATTATCAGCCAATAATATTGTCTGGGATACCATAAATGAACATTGGCGAATTCAGAACTATTTTATTCGCGAGATTGATGGTCTTAATGAAGAACTTTCTTTTGGTCGCCGAAAAGATACGGTGCTTGATTTTACGCCTGAAAATTTTATGCAGAGCCTTCGTGAGATGGAGACTCTTAATTTCATGGAGTTGCAAGCTCAAATAGACATGGAGAGGCTAAAAGGTTCTGAGAATATAAAATTTTTCCTTGTTGAGAAACACCGCCGTATAGCATTTCCTTTTGCAACATTTGTGCTGACAATTATAGGGGTTTCATTGTCGAGCAAAAAAGTGAGAGGTGGAATCGGCCTGCATCTTGGTGCAGGTATAGCACTTAGTTTTGCTTTTATACTTTTTATGCAGATATCTTCAACATTTGCTACAAATGGAAACCTGGCGCCATCGATTGCAGCATGGATACCCAATATTATTTTCGGTATATTGGGAGTATATCTTTTGAAAACAGCACCTAAATAATTATAAGGTTATTATTTTCAAATTAGGGGGAAAGCCCTCCCCGGATTGAAAGGCAGAGATCAGTTGACAATCGGAAAGAAAATTTCAAATTATGTTTGGCCGGATTATTCAATGCCTGCAAAATGTTTCATGAATTGCACCCTGTAATAAGCGGAAGGATTTTCAGATTTTTTATAACTCATTTTTCCTCTGAAATCATCTATTTTTGAAAAATTCTTTTGTTCCATCCAGCTTTGTAATTCACTGACTATCTTTTCAATTTCATCTAATCCGTTTTTATACAAGACCGAACAGATTTGCCCGGCTTTTGCTCCTGCAAGTAATTGTTTTATAAGCCCGGTTGAATCATGGATGCCGGTTGATGCACATAAGTCGCATTGCACACGGTCTGACAGTATAGCAATCCAACGGAGCGAGTTGGTTATCTCATCAGGCGTGCTGTATATATTACCGGGCTTAAGCATAAAACTTTCGGTATCAATATCAGGGTTAAAAAACCTGTTAAAAAGTACTATACCCTTGACTTCTGTCCATGAAAGCTTTTTTATCATTTCGCCTAACCCTGAGAAATGATGTGATAATTTCAGAGATATTGGTATGCTTACCTTAGATTTTACTGTTTCGACAATATCAAAATAAATTTGTTCTATTTTCTTACTATCACTGTTTATATCAGATGGTAATACGAATATGTTAAGCTCCAGGCCATCCGCTCCGGCCTCCTGGATATTTGTGGCAAATGAGGGCCATTCTGATGCCGAAACGCAATTAACGCTGGCTATAATTGGAATTGATGTAGTTTTTTTTGCCTCCTGAATAAGATTTGTATATTCATTTAGTGTATGTGCGCGGGCATAGTTTCTGATATAATCTTCTGCTTCGGTAGAAGAACTTTGAACATTATCATGCGAAAAAACCTTTCTAATCTCAAATTTTATCTGTTCTTCAAAAAGTGATTTCAATACAACAGCACCGGCGCCTTGCTTTTCAATTTCCTGAATATTCGTCAAAGAATTTGTTAACCCTGAACTCCCTATGATCAAGGGATTACGAAGATTGAGCCCCATATAAGTAGTAGATAGATCTGTCATTTTTATGAATTTTATTGTTATAGAATATTTTTTCGATAGCAAAATTAAATATACATTTTAAATTTCCTAACTGATTTGTTTTAATCTTATTGGAAAAATTAGGTAATATAACGATTTTACATGCATAAGTATAAAAATTTGTGGTTTAATGTGTTTAAATGACGAAAATGTAATGTTATCACTAATGCTTTTGCATTATTTTGTGTTAACTTTGAAAAGCTAATAAGAATTTTTATATATGCAGCAATTTAAACGAATTGTACATTCAGCGACATGCTTTCTGCAGAACAAAAATCAAGATCAATGAAAAAATTATTTACATGTTTTATACTGTTTGCAACTACTTTACATGTTTATGCTGGAGGTTACCAGGTTAATTTTCATGGACAGAAACAAACGGGGATGGGTATGGCAGGTACATCGCTTACTGAAGATGGCAGCAGTAGTTTTAATAATCCGGGAGGATTGGCGATGATGGTTGCTGATCATTCTGTCCTGGCAGGGATGAGTTTTATTAGCAGCCATAGTTTATTTCATTTGGAGGGTTCAATGCACACGGCAAGAACTGAAAATCCGCCGGAGACCCCTTTTTATTTTTATGGCGCTGGCAGAATAACCGACAACCTGGTTGCGGGGATTGCAGTAAATACTCCATTTAGTAATAATCTGAAATGGGAAGAGGGGTGGGCAGGCAGGTTTCTGATTGAAGAAATGTCTTTTCAGACCATCACCATCCAACCTGCTGTATCATACCTGATAAATGATATGCTTAGTATTGGTGCAGGCGTGGTTTATGCACTCGGAAATGTTGATATGAAAAAGTGTACCCCAATCCCTTCAAACATATTTTCCGCCTGATAACATGGTTTCAGTGGCTTTGCCGTTACCAGCAAACCTTAATCTCGGATTCTCATACGATATAAATGATGATCTGATGGTTGCGATGGATTTTAACTATGTTTTCTGGGAAGCTTATGATACACTTGCTTTTGATTTTTACACCAATACTGAATTGCTCAACGATAGCAAAGCCCCTCGTTTATGGAGTAATAAGCTTATTTTCAGGTTTGGAGGAGAGTATAAAGCATCAGAAAAACTTTACCTGAGAATGGGTGCATATTATGATCCTACCCCGGTAAACAAGATATATTTTACCCCCGAAACACCAGGCGTTGACAATATCGGGATCACATCCGGATTATCATATTTGTTGTTGCCGGGAATGTGTGTCGACTTTAGCTTTCTGTATGTACATGGCATTGAAATGGAAGCAGAATATTCTACCGAAAATTTTGCCGGTAAATATAAATCAAGTGCTTTTGTACCCGGAATAGGCATCAGTTATGATTTTTAATTAAAATAATGATTAGTCATGAAATTAAGAAGCATTATATATCTTTTTTGTTTTTTTGTTTTACTATCCTGCGAACCTGAAATGGAAAGTTTTAAGCCATCATCAGGTGATGCTGACTTTTCAACAGTGGTTGCTGTTGGCAACTCTTTAACTGCCGGATTTGCTGATGGTGAGTTATACAGGTCGGCGCAGTTAAACTCTTTTCCCAATATAATTGCACAACAGTTGCAATATGTCGGTGGTGGCGATTTCCATCAGCCATTGATGAAAGATGAATATGGTTTTGGGAACAGGTTGATACTGGAAGTTATTAACGGGGAGTTGATACCTGTTCCTGCATATGAACCTGTAAATCCCGGGAATTATGAATCGATATATGACGAAAAAGGACCATTTAGCAACTTTGGTGTTCCCGACGCAAAAGCTGATCATTTTCTTGCACCCGGCTATGGATCCCTGAATCCATATTTTGAACGCTTTGCAAAAAATATTAATACCAGTAGTATATTGAATGATGCAATGATGGCTGAGCCAACATTTTTCCTGTTATGGATCGGCAAAAACGATGTGCTCAATTATGCTATAGACGGCGGGGAAGGAGAAACCATAACCAATATTGAGTATTTTTCTGATATTATGAACTCAATAATTGGTAAGCTTGTTTCAAACAATTCCCTGGGTGCTGTTGCCGGTATACCTGATATTACACTATTTCCTTTTTTTACTGCTATACCTTCCAATGGGCTGTTACTAACAGTTAATGAAGCTGCTTATCTTAATTCGGAGTATGAAGCGCTGGATCATATTGAATTTAAAGAGGGAGCTAACGGATTTGTGGTTGCTGATCCGGAAGCCCCGGAGAATTTACGGCAATTAACAGAAGACGAATTATTGCTCTTAAACACACCACTTGACAGTATTAAAGATGGGGAATGGGGAAGCCTGAAACCAATCCCGCTTCAATATTATCTTTCTGAAGAACAGATTGGAAATATCAGGGAGACAGTTTATGAATACAACACTTTTATTGAAGATATTGCAGATGAGAAAGATCTTGCTTTTGTTGATGTTTATATGGTATTGAAGGAGGCTGATGCAGGAATTTGGTTTGATGGAGTGAATTTTACTACTCAATTCATCACAGGCGGAGTCTTTTCACTTGACGGTATTCACCTTACAACAAGAGGAAATGCTATTGTAGCAAATCAATTTATTGATGCAATCAACAAGAAATACAACAGTTCAATACCCAAAGTCAGCGTTACAGATTATCAGGGTATTGTTTTTCCTTAAGAAAAGATTATATTATACAAAAAACCATATTAGAGAAACCGCCTGACAATATTGATGATAAGTGTTAACACCAAGCTTATCAGCAGAAAAGTTATAACAGGTGCGTAAATTGTTGTATTGTTCCTTTTTATCCGGATATCGCCCGGCAAGTTACCGAACCAGTGCAGCTTATCGGAAAACAGCCAGGTAACCAAACCAACCAGTATCAGCAATATGCCTATTACTATTAATACTTTGCCTATACTTTGCATAAATACAGTAGATGTTATACAGGTACAGTCAATATAACAACTGTCGATTGTCAAATATCAATTTGTATGTGAATTAAAAAATTATCGAACTCAAAATTTTATGGTCAAAATTGACATTCAGGTGTTTAATTATATTTCATTGTTCATGAATCCCTGATCTTTCAGTACTTTAAGCAATACTTTGCTGAAGTGAACATTATCTTTTTTAATGTAACGTTTTTCCGTGAATACTTGTGCCAGGTTTTCAACCTTATTTTCTTCTATCAGTTCCCTTGTAAGTGGTAATTTTTCTTTATATCTATAAATTTTATCAATATCTTTACTTGAGTAATCATTATATTTTTCATGATGAATGACACCTTCCGCGGGCAGTCTGTCAACTTGTTCGGGATCTTCGTCGGGGTATCCTGCCACAACCGTAGTAACCGGTACAACTCCTTCGGGCAGGTTGAAGAATTTTATAAGCTTGTCAGCCTGGTAGGTTGTAGTGCCGAGGTAACAGATACCGAGGCCTTCCGATTCGGCGGCAACACAAATATTTTGAGCAACCAGCAAGGCATCTATTGCAGCGGTAATGAATGAAAGAAAATTGTCGTAACCGGGTTTGGCATTACGCTGCTTGCACCATTTATTGAAGCGGTTAAAATCGGCACATAAAGTAAGCAACACGGGTGCTTCTTCAACCATCTGCTGACCGAAATGTAACTTACATAGTTCATTGCGCCTCTCCTGATCTTTGGTTATAATCACACTATAAACCTGCATGTTGCCTGTTGTTGAAGCACGGATACCACATTCCAGGATCCTGCTTAATACATCATCATGAATATTGTCTTTCTTGTATTTTCTTATTGTTTTGTGATTTAATAACGTTTCAATCGTATTGTTCATAAATTACTGATTTGTGTTTTTTACTGTTTTATTCAGGCAAAGTTATAAGTTTAGCCTGAACATTTAACAAAATATTCTTAACCGGATCAATAATTATATTAATATGTTTGGTAATTGGCAAAGAGTCAACATTATTGGCTGCCGGTGGTCACAACTTATCAACATATTAATGACTTTTCGTAAAAGATTTTTTGTGGAATGTATCTATTGCTACAATTAGAGCTATTAATCCCCAAAAAAGTACGGAAGCTTTATCTGTATTAAGAAAATTATTCAAAAAGCCGTGTGTAAAGTATGTAATAAGCCCCAATGTGGCTCCCAAGGAAAGCCATCGCAGGTCGTTATCTTTGATTTTATAGAAATTACGTATCCCGGTATATAATACTGTTATAACTATTGCTATAAAGGTGAGCATGCCGGGTAATCCTGATTCGGCCAAAGGACCTATATATTCGCTGTGGGCATTACCAACATCGCCAAAGTGCGTTGTTATGGGTGTATAATCTTCCCATCGTTGGAAAGGTGCATATACGAATTGATACGTTCCCGGCCCCCATCCGAAAACCGGTCTTTCCTTGAACATTCGAATCGCTGAATTCCAGCGATTTATTCTTTCCATGTTGGAAGCATCAGTGGTAATGTTGTATATTGATTGAATATGTTCTTTGAAATCACCCGAAGACTCCTGCTGATCTCTTTCCAGTGTAATCCTGATTTCGGTTTGAAAAGTATAGAATAGCCCAAGCAAAAGTATAGCGGTGGCCAGAATGTATCTATAGTTTATTCTCAGATATATTACCCAAAAAGCTGCAAAAGCTACAATAATTCCCAGCCACGAAGCACGGCTGTAGCTCAAAACAACACCTGTTGCAAATAATAAAAAAATTAATAAAGTAAGATATCGTTGAGGGGCATTATATTTTTTGTGGAATATGAAAATAAAAAACATGGGAGCCAGTAATGAAATAACAGCGCTGTAGTTAGTATGATCATTGAAAAACGGCCCGACTATCCATGTTCCGGCTTGTCTTTCAAATCCATGTGCAGAATGTTGAATGGTAATATAAATGATTACAAGGGCAAGGGGAATTCCATAATACCACAAAAACCTGTGAAAATTTTCTTTTTCCTTAAAAAGCTTGATAAACAAAAAATAAAAAGCGACAATATACCACAGTTGAGATATGAAGTATTTAAAAGAAATCCATCTTATTTCGCTGGTAACTGATGTTATGAACATCCATACAAGATATATTATTATTGCGATTGTTACCGGATGTTTTAATATATTCCGCTCGTAACGTTGTTCATATACCAGTTTCAGGAAAAACAGCAGCATGATGGCTGCTATTATTGGCTCTGTGGGCATATTTACGGCAAAACCCATCTCGGGATACCTGTATAATACCGTAAAAGGTGTAATGATTATGAGTAAGAACAAAAGCTTATCAAGGGAAAAGAAAAACATATATCCTATAAGAATAGCAGCCGGTAATGCGGCAAGCCAATAAAAGCCCTGGATTATAAGGGCTATATTGAGCGCGATAAATAATCCGCAGAAACCGTAAAGAAGCTTTATTTTACCCGGGTTAAACACTGAAGATTATTTTTTTTTGCTTTTGATCTTAATAATTCCTTTATTTTCAAGTTTACTGTAAACCATTAAAATAACTACTCCCAGGAACCCTGCGGCAAAAGTTGAAATTACCACAATCAGCCATCTGACCGGATATACTTTTCGTTCAGACTCCTGGGCTTTATCAATTATAAACTTAAAAGAGACAAAACTTTCAAGGTCGGCTTTTGCTTCCTGGTAACGGCGATGGGCAGTAGCCAGGTTTTCGCTTGATTCCTCAATGTAATTTGTCAGGTGCATAAATGTTCCACCATAGTCACCCATTGCATCAAGTCTTCGCTCCAAAGACCTTATACCATCAGTGTTTCCTGCAGATATATCTTGTGCAAGCTGGCGGAAAAGCATAGTTGTTTGACCTTCATAATCATAAACACCTTTTTTCATTATAACCCGCAAGGAGTCTTCGGCTTTTTTTATTTCTTGTTGTGTATTTTCATACTGATTTTTTGCTGCCTGATATGCCAATAATGCCCTTTCATATCTCATCTCATTTTGCACGGTATCAACCAGCGCTGCTATCTCATTGGCTATTTTGGCAGCCATCAAGGGAACTTTATCACGTACGTTTATTTCAACAGCTCCGAATTCCGTTCTGCGAAATGATACGTTGTTCATGTATTCGCGATTAACCATGGTATACAAGTATGGATGATCCCACGAAATATCATAATGATCGATCAGATTAAACCGATCTATTACACGGCCCCGGATAACTGATGAACCAAGCACCTGCAGTAATCTCTCGGCATCATCAATATCACCGTATTGTAAAAAATCGCGTGTGCCGGCTGCAACGCCCAATACAGAACGCGATAAACTAACGCTCTGCGAAGGAAACATGGTTACCGTTGACTGATATTTAGGTGTAATAAAAAAAGGTGCTGAGAAAATAGCAGCAGCTATGGCTGCTACAGCACAAATAATAGTTAAATGCTTCCACCAACGGATGATAAACATAAATATGTTTGTGGAATCAAAGTCAGTTTTTTGTTCTGTTTTCATTGTTTTGTGTTTAATAGCAATTAATATAACTTAATAATATATACAGTTTTAATATTTGGTAGTGATTGTCGGAAAATTGTTATAAATTTTATAACGTAAGAATTTTGATTTACATATTTTTTATTTACTCGTAATGACATTTTTTTACCACAAAAAAATAAAAAAATTTAATGTAATTATTATAATAAGTTCTTCTTATTTAAAATTTTAACATTTGTTATCCTTTTAGCGGCTTTGAGTCAATGTTTTAAGTATAACTTTTATTGGCATTCTAATATTTTTAATTATAGCCGAATATTTTTAAAAAAATTGTCACAAACCTACATAATTTTTTATCATACTATTCATTTTTGATGCAAAAAATCACGTTTCAGATATACATAAATCATAATTTAATCACTCTTTCTCAAAGCAGTTTTAGATTATACCTGTTTGGGTTTATTCGATATAAGTTTACGAAAATCAGTAATCTTCATACTTTAATATTTTAATTATATTTTTGATACTGATTAGTTTTATTGCTAATGATAACAAAACACCTGCAATGGTCATAATTAAGAAATTATAATACCATGCAAATGGCATAAAAAATGAGAGGCGGTTAATGATTATCATACTCAGTACAAAGATTGCCAATTTGCTTATGAGCAAATAATTTATTTTAAAATCAAATATTTTTTTAACAATAATAATTTGTATACCTGCAACGAAGAATTGAGTAAAAAGGCTGGAAATTGCCGAGCCAAATGCTTGCATTATAGGAATAAGCCATAAATTGAGGCCTACATTCATAATCATTCCACATAATGCGATGATATTTAGGTGTTTTAGATTGCCATTGGCAGTCATTAATGTGCCAAAGACATAGGTAGATGAAATTGCACAAAAACAGTACATCAGCAATGAAAAAACCCTGGAGGATGATTCCATTCTAACAGCATATTGCAAAGCGGTTTCATCTATATGTTTTGTGTATAAAAGCTCCATTATCTCTGTTGAATAATGAAAAGCTCCTACTGCTACAATTATTGCAGGTGTTATTATCAAAGTAAAAGAGAGTTTTGCCAATTCTTCAACAGATTGTTTTTGTTTTATCATTCTGGCAAATATGGGCAGAAGCAATACGGAAAAAAGCAACGCTATCATATTTGCCCCATCCAGCAAACGATAAGCCGATGCATATATACCGGAGTACCTGGCGCCATCAGGGAGTAGTCTTTCAAGCATGACACTGTCAATCCTGTTGTAAAAAGTCATGAGCAATACCAGAATCGCAAAGGGAAAGCTTTTTTTTATTATCATCAGGAAAAATGGCCAGTTCCAGTCCAAACGTAAAATACGTGTCCGGATTTTTCTTAAAAGAAAAGAGAGTCCTGTGAAAACAGTCAATATATATGCTGCCGTTTGTGCATAAACAAAATATTGAATTTTAAATTCACCGACTATATTACCCCATAAAAGCACTGCGCATATTATTATCATCAGTGTTCGGTCAAGAACCGACATTATGCTATCGGTAAAAAACATGTGTAAGCCGCCCAAATTAGACCTCAGGTATAAAATGAAACTTAATAAAAACTGGTTGAATCCTAGAAAAGATAACAGAATGATCTGCTCCCGGCTATAATTAATCAACAGGGCACCACCGAAAGTGAAAATTATATATAATAAAAAAAGCAATACCTTTAGGACAATAATTTTTGATAAGTGTTTCTTGAGCAGTTGATTGTTCTGGGCTATATTCCTGTTATTAAAATTGGTAATTCCAACATCAAGAAGAATATTGAACAGAAAGGAAAAATTGAAAACCGCAAAATAAAAACCGTATTCAGCAGCACCAACGGTGTTCTGAACCGTACGGTCAATGCCTAATAACCAAAATGGCTTTATCATCAGGTTAAGCACCAGCAAAAAAACAAGGTTTTTCAAAAACTTGCGCTGCATATGGCTTGATTAAAAAATAACTAATTATTACTTTTTACAGGCGCATCAAATTTATAAACTTTTATTGTGGTTTTCTTTTTTTATAAAACAAAAATCATTGAACTTGCTTAAAAATGTTTTTTTACCATACATAAACATATTTATAAGAATGCTCGAATTAGTGGTGAGAAAAGTTATCTTATTAGTAAATTAATTGCAATGAGTAACGTTTGCGAATAAATATTTAGTTTTGCACTTTAACCATTTAAAATATTCAATAAATGAAACGGCAGCCTTCCATATTGATCATATACACCGGTGGCACTATTGGTATGATCATTGACAGCGAAACAGGCGTTCTTTATCCTTTTGATTTCGGAAATCTATATGACCGGATTCCGGAGATAAGAAAGTTCGATTATAATATCGAGAGCATTTCTTTTGAACCTGTAATTGATTCATCCGATATGGAACCCGAGATTTGGGTGAAATTGGCAAATATTATAGAAGAACACTATGAAAGCTATGACGGTTTTGTTATCTTGCATGGTTCTGACACTATGGCATATACTGCTTCCGCTTTGAGCTTTATGCTTGAAAATCTTTCCAAGCCTGTTATTCTTACAGGTTCTCAGCTTCCGATAGGTATGATCCGGACCGACGGTAAGGAGAATCTTATAACAGCTATTGAAATGGCTGCCGCCAGGAAAAAAGGTAAGGCTGCAATACCCGAAGTGTGCATATATTTTGATTGCCAGCTGTATCGCGGTAATCGTACTCATAAAGAGAATGCCGAACATTTCAAAGCGTTCCGATCGGTTAACTACCCTGTACTTGCACATGCCGGGGTAGAAATAAAATATAATTACGGCGCTGTTAATAAAGCTGCCGACAAAAAACTTCGGGTATTAACCGGTATGGATAATAACATTGCCGGTATAAGACTTTTTCCCGGCATCGGACAAAACTATGTAAAATCTGTTCTTAACACCCCGGGTATCAAAGGTTTGGTTCTTGAAACATTTGGTTCAGGAAATGCGCCAACAAAACAATGGTTTCTTGAAGTAGTTGATGATGCAATAAAAAAAGGACTTATAATTTTGAATGTTACACAATGCCGGAAAGGCTCGGTTGAAATGGGAAGGTATGAAACCAGCATTAAGTTGCAAAAAACGGGGGTTTTGAGTGGTTACGACATAACGTTCGAAGCGGCCGTTACTAAAATGATGTATCTTTTTGGCAATAACTATTCAAAAGAAGAGATAAAGAAATACTTGCAAATCCCTTTGCGAGGCGAGATGACAGTGTGATTCTACTTTACCCGTTTATGATATTTTTTTAAATAGAACTTGCAGAACGAATGAAAAAGATTAATATCATCTTTTTTTAGCAACATTAATCTTTCCATTATCCTCGGGTATAAAATTCCTTCCGGGTCAATTCCGACATCTGTAAGTATTTGATTTGCTTTATCCCTGATAACAGGTAGTTCAACGTCTTCTATTTCTTTCCGGGTTTTCCTTTTACAGTTTAGTGTTATTTTACTGAGAAAGGTAGCATAAACCATCGCTGCCTGCCCGAGATTAAGAGATGGATAATTGCTGTACATAGGTATTGTAGATACCAGGTGACATATTGACAACTCCTGGTTGGTAAGACCCGACTCCTCGCGGCCAAAAACAATTCCTGCAGTACTGATACTATCATCCTTGTCAAGTATTATTGAAGATAAATCGTCAACCCAATGATAATCCTCGTGAACACTGCGTTTTTTGGCTGTTGTGCCTATGATTAAATCAAGGTCTTTGATGGCTGCTTCTAAATTGTCAAAAACAGATGCTTTTTCAAGAATATCTCTTGAACCATGAGCTGTGGATAAGGCTTTTGAACCGGTATGATTACATTTCGGACTAACCAGCCGTAAAGATTCAATACCCATGGTTTTCATTGCCCGGGCTATTGCACCTGCATTTTCCTCGCGGTATATGCCCACTATTATAAATACTATTTTTAACATAATAGCTAAATTTATAAATTTATTTTCACTATTGTCCGATTAAAATTAAATATAGCCACTAAGACACAAAAACACTAAGACTCACAAAGCTGATTGTACTGATTATAAAGCCCTTAGTGCATCTTAGTGTCTTAGAGTCTTGGTGGCATAAAA
>PWZB01000103.1 GCA_003567625.1 Bacteroidales bacterium
TAGAATACAACCTTAAAGTATTGCAGGCGTTGGATCGCCGTGTAGAGGCCATCCCCGAAGTGGAAATGGTTGTTGGCAAAGCAGGCAGGGCCGACAGCCCGCTGGATCCTGCACCAATGACTATGTTTGAGAATGTGATCAATTATAAAAGCGAATACAAAACCGATATGGACGGGCGAAAAATCCGCTTTAAGGTTGACAGTGAAGGTAATTTTATGCGCGATGAAGACGGCAACCTTATTCCCCATAGCCGTGGCCGTTATTATCGCCAATGGCGAGACCACATTCAAAGCCCGGACGACATCTGGGAGGAAATAGCACGGGCCACCCGGTTTCCCGGACTTACATCAGCACCCAGGCTTCAACCCATCGAAACCCGCCTTGTTATGTTACAAACAGGGATGCGAGCTCCTATGGGATTAAAAGTATTCGGGCCCGACCTTGAAACTATTGATGTATTTGCTACGCAACTGGAAAGCATTCTGCAGGAAGTACCAGCAATCAGAAGTCAAACAGTATTTGCCGACCGTGTTGTTGGCAAGCCCTACCTGGAGATAAACCCTGACCGCCAGGCTATGGCACGACACGGTATTACCATTGATGACTTCCAGCATGTTGTGCAAACAGCTATCGGTGGAATGCCTATGACCACAACCGTTGAAGGCCGTGAACGTTATAACATCCGTGCACGATATGCAAGGGAGTACCGCGATAACCCCGAAGCCCTGAAGCATATATGGATTAAATCACCTGCCGGCTACCACATACCCCTGGAAGAAATTTCGGAAGTAATTTTCAGAAAAGGCCCGGGAATGATAAGAGGAGAAGAAACTTTTCTCGTAGCATACATTACTTTTGACAAAGAACACGGGTTCGATGATATGTCGGTAATACAGCAAGCTACGGAATTTATTGAAAGTAAAATTGAAACAGGTGAACTGCAGGTACCACAAGGCATTAACTTTCATTTCTCCGGTGATTATGAAAACCAGATGCGCGCCGAACGCAGGCTGATGCTGGTAATCCCGCTATCTATGATCATCATCTTTTTGATCCTCTATTTTCAATTCCGCTCAGTGCCTGTGTCATTAATGATATTCTCCGCTATTGCTCTTGCTTTTTCGGGCGGATTTCTGATGCTTTGGCTATACGGACAACAATGGTTCTTTGACTTTAGCCTGTTTGGTGTAAATATGAGAGACCTTTTCCAGATGGATGTTGTGAACTTAAGTGTAGCTGTGTGGGTAGGTTTCATAGCACTGTTTGGTATTGCTACTGATGATGGTGTATTAATAGCTACATACCTGAAAGACAGTTTTAAGAAAAACAAACCTGAAAACACCGAAAAACTACATGAAGCTGTATTGGAAGCCGGCATGAAGCGCGTACGTCCTGCATTGATGACAACAGCTACCACCCTGCTGGCATTACTGCCAATACTAACTTCAACAGGCCGTGGAGCAGATATCATGATACCTATGGCCATTCCGGCATTTGGGGGTATGACAATAGCACTTATCACTCTATTCCTTGTACCTGTTCTGTTTTCAGCATGGAATGAATATCTTTTGAAAAACCAAAACAATGAAAAAGATGAATCTTAAATCAAAGAACATAATGCATTATCATTTATTGACAACTGTTTTAATCAGCTTAATCCTCTGGTTTACTGCAATACCTGCCCGGTTACATTCACAGGTATATCCCCCCATGGAATACCTTGAAGAAGCATTAGAAAACAACCCGGCTTTAAAAACTCAACACAAAGCTTATGAAGCTGCTTTACAGCAAATAACTATTGCAGGAAGCTTACCTGATCCCGAACTGTCGACAGGTATATTCACTCCTCCCATGGAACGCCTTATGGGTGATCAACTCTTAGATGCCCGGATAATGCAGATGTTTTATTGGTTTGGTACATTGGGAAAACAAAGATCGGCGGCTGGGAAAATGGCCGACACAAAATTTCAGCAATATCTTAACGAACGGAACGAATTGTTTATGGAAATAACAAGGTTGTGGCTCAATTTATACGAAAAGGATCAACAGATACAGATAGTATTGAAATTCATAGAGGTTTTAAAAGCCCGGGAAGATATAATCTATACACGATATGAAGGTGGGTTGGAACGAGAAGGGCTTATGCTTGACCTTTACCGGCTGGAAATACAGCTCAATGGTCTGGAAAACAGAAAAAAAAAGCTGGAGGAAGAAAAATATGCACTTGCTAAAAAGTTCAACATATTATTAACCCGGGAACAAGATGAACAGATAATACTTCCCGACACATTAACTACAGATAATGATGGGTTTAATCAGGAAATACCAGACACTACAGTTTTTGAAGCAAACCCGCTGGTAATTCGCGCACAAGCCGAAGCCGAAGCTGCTTCTTATAAACAGGAAGTTGCAAGGCTGATGACACGTCCGATGATAGGATTAGGCTTGCAGTATTCACACTTTGCACCCGGCGATGCAGCTATGGGACAAATGGATGGAGGAGGTATGGTTATGCCAATGCTTTCGGTTTCTATTCCCATTTATGGTAAAAAAAACAGGGCTATACGCACTGAAAGCATACTGAAAACAGAACAAGCAATTCACCAAAAAGAAAACCAGATCAACAATCTGTTATCTCAAGCTGCTGACTTAAAAGCAGAACATAAGAACCTGGAACGTGATATTCAGTTTTATCAAGATCAACTGGATATCACCAATAAAGCCTGGGATTTGGTTATCAATGCTTATGCCGGAGGATATGAAGGGTTTGATGAATTGCTGCGAATACAGGACCAGCTGCTGGAAATTCAATGGCGGCTTTTAAAAACCACTGTGGAACAGAATATCAATGCTGCAGAAATAGATAAGCTGCATGCACAAGGGATTTTTAATTAAGAAAACAGCGTACTATTAAATTATTGACTATTAGCATAATATTAAAAAACAAACACCATGAATAAGCAAATAGCAAAAAAAACAGCAATTTACGCCATCCTGGTCTTAGCAGGGCTGTTTTTGGGATGGTTAATTTTCAGTTCAGGCGATAATGGCCAAGACGAGCATGATCATGAACAAGTTGAAATGGCAGATGAAGCGATAACAGAATATACATGTTCGATGCATCCCCAGGTAAGACAGGATGAACCGGGCGACTGTCCCATTTGCGGTATGGATTTAATACCCGTTACCGATGATGAAGATGACCATGACCATGAAGATGATCCATTTATAATGAGGCTCCCGGAGCAACAACGAACCTGGGCAAATATCCGCACACAGGTGGTTGAAGTTGGAACAAAAAAATACAGTATCCGTTTGACAGGAAAGGTAGCCGTTAACGAAAAAAATACCCGTCTTATCACTGCAACTTTTCCCGGCAGGATTGAAAAGCTTTTTGCTGATTATACGGGGATGTATATACGCCAGGGAGAAAAGCTTGCAACTATATATTCACCTGAGCTTATGCAGGCACAGCAAGAGTTGATACAGGCAGTACAAGTAAAAGACGAACATCCCCGTTTGTATAAGGCAGCACGCCAGCGTCTTGAGTTATTCAATATTACGGCCGGGCAAATTGAAGCTATAGAACAAAGCGAACAGGCAATTCCAACAATGGATGTGTATGCTTCAAAATCGGGTTATCTTACCCGCAGAGCAGTATCGGAGGGCGATTATGTCAGCACCGGGCAAACTCTTTTTGATATTGCTGACCTGGGCAGTGTTTGGATAGAACTTGATGCTTACGAAAATCATATCGGGTTAATAAATAGAGGTGATCAAGCCAAAGTAAATATTCCTGCACAACCGAAAGCAAGTTTTTCGGGCATGGTAGAATTTGTTGATCCATTTATTAATCCGCAAACCCGTACGGCACGTATCAGATTGACAGTAGCGAACCCTGACAACATTTTAAAACCGGAAATGTTTGTCAATGCAACAATTGAATCAATAGAAACCGAAGAAGCTTACCCGGTGGTACCACACACTGCAATATTATGGACAGGGAAGCGTTCTGTGGTTTATGTAAAAACTTCCGAAGACAATGGTTTTACTTTTGAATTCAGAGAAATAGAAACCGGGGCACGACTTGAAGAGGGTTACCAGGTGATCTCCGGCCTTGAAGCAGGAGAAGAAATTGCCGTGAGCGGTGTCTTTGCGATAGATGCTGCCGCACAACTGAGAGGGCGTTACAGTATGATGGCACCACTGGAAAAAACATACTTGCCCGAACCTTTCAAAAGCAATCTGGAAAATCTTTTCAACTTCTATTTTGATTTAAAAAACAGCCTGGCTGAAGACAGTCCACAACAAGCCCACAAAAACGCTCATAAAATGAAGGAACAACTCGAAAAAGTTGGCAAGCACTCCCTTGAGGGTGAACATCATATGTTTTGGATGGAACAATATGAAGCTATTGAAGAAGACCTGAGAAAATTTGTGCAGGCAGCTGAGATTGATAAAAAAAGAATGCATTTCGAGCACATTGCAGAGGCTTTTATCAGCACGGCACGCACCCTGGGTGCAATAGGACAGGATTTTTATGTGGCCTTCTGCCCTATGTATGACGATGACAGAGGTGCACACTGGTTAAGTGAATTCGAAGAAATAAAAAACCCCTATTTTGGCTCTATGATGCTACGTTGCGGCGAAGTAAGGGAAAAAATCCGCGAAGGAGTAGCACAAGCTGAAGTTGATGAAACCCGAGAGATGGATAAACATGTCCATTAATAATTTAGAGGTTAGGATTATTCAATATTTATTATGATCCGGATTGATATTAAAGATTGAACAAGTTACTATTTTTCCGAACGAAAAACAACCTTAACATAAGTAAATTCATCCGATGATATACTCCATTCACCATTTATCTGCTCATTAACCAAAATATCAACAAGTGGCACTCCGGTAGTTTGAAGGTCTTCAATGTTGAACTGATCCGGCAAGCCTATACCGTTATCACTGACAATAAGATAATAATATTCGCCGTCAAAGGAATAGTTAATAAAAACCGACGGTTTTGATATTCTGTCTTCACCTTTATACTGTGACGGAAAAGCATGCAGAAAAGCATTCGTTATAAGTTCATTTGCTATGAGACCTAATGGTATTGCATAATCAATATTAAGAAAAACATCATAAATATTGCTTTTCACAGCTATATTGTTATCCTTGTTATAAAGCTTTGACAAATTAGCTGTAATAGCATTTAAAAAACGGGCAAAATCAACATCAGAATAATTGATGGACAAATAAAGATTATCATGAACCAAAAGCATACTTGTGATCCGCTGATTCAACTCCTGAAATCTGGAATTGACATTTTCAGATAAACTCTGAGATGCCTGGGTGTAAATAAGGGATATTATCATATGCATATTGCTGATCACCCTGTTATGGATCTCATTGATCAAAACCTCCTTTTCCGATATATCGGCTTTGATTTTTTCCTCGATACGCATACTGTCGGCAATTTCTATCTGCAGTTTTTTATACGATTTTTCGAGTTCTTTTGTCCTTTCACGAACCAGCCTCTCAAGGATTCCTCCAACGTTTTTAAGTTTTAGCTCCGTTTGTTTTTTTATTTCTATTTCTTTTGCAAGTTCGATAGATTCCCTGTTATCGTAGCCATGAACAACATAACCCAGGATATCGTCAAATTCATCTTTAACAACTAAAAGGTAAAGTTTAACAGGAATTAAAGTTTCTGTTGACGATTTGATTTTGGTTTCAATTGAAACGGCAACATCATTGCTTAAAGCTTTTTTAATATATCTCCCCGGCAGGTTTTCTTCAGCAAATAAAGTTTCCAATTTCGTTCCATAAATCTTTGAAATTTTATAACCTAATATTTTTGAAGTGTAATCATTTGTTTTTAGTATCCTGGTTTTTATATCGGTAAAAAATAATATTTCTTCAAGTTCATTAATGACTTTGTTGGCAACTATTGAAGGTGTAACTGTAAAAAGCCTGAATTTTAACATGCTGAAAGCCAAACCACCGATATAAACGATTGCTGCTATATGGGTTGAGTGCAGAAAAAGCTTTTCATTAATTAAAGGTAATGTAAAATCTATTATGATGAAATATAATAACGAGATTAAGAAGGATATCAGAATTATTCCAAACTTAAGTTTTTCTTTTCTCTCTTTTATGTTTCTTCGCCATAAAAACAGCAAAAGAACAGCAAAAGCTAATAAAATGTATAAATAGATCAAATAGAGGTAATAAAATATGTAACTATTATCATAAACCAATAACCTGAAACTTTCATACTTCTCAACATCAATCAAAATCCATTTGTCTGTAAAGATTATATATATGAAATATATGCCGGGAAGCAAGAAAGCGCCAAACAATATATTCTTAAGCCTGTTTTTTTCAGGAATATTAGTCAAATAAAACTTAAATCTTATCATTAATGATGGAGTCAAACACCATCCAATGGCACTGGCTTTATACCAAAAAACAATTGTATCTGAATTTTCCGAACTATGAATAAAAACAAATGAAAAAGCCCAAACAGCTAATCCAAGACATAAAGCAAAGAACGACCTGTTTAATTTTGATGATTTGTTTTTAAAAAACACATATAAACCCAGCTCCAGGTATATTAAGAAAACTATTATTGAAACAATTGACAAAAGATTCATGAGTGCCGGCTTAATAATTATTTTAATTAATTAAATTAATACCCTGGAAGCTGGTAATTGATCTTTCAGACAAATTCCTGAATAAACAAAATATATTAAGTTGAAATATTTCATTATTAGCCTGGTTGCCAGGTGAAATTTAGTTTTACGGTGGTTCCCGATGAATTATTGATTTCAAGATTACCCCTGAGATGGTTTTCAGTTAGAATATTAACCATTTGCAAGCCAATAGAATTGGCTGTTAAAGGGTGGATATTGTCAGGAATACCGACACCGTTATCACTGACAAGCAGTGTATATTCATGCTCATTTTTATGGAATTAAATTTTAATAATATTATCTTTCTTAACTTTTTTATTCATATCAGAATTATTATCAGCAAATGCAAATTTTATTGCATTTGCCAGTAATTCATGATAAATGATCCCACATGGTATTGCTTTGTCTATTTCAAGAAATTTTTCGGAAAGGTTGAATCTGAATGTTATTTTTTTCCCCTGATTCAATGTAATATTGAGATCTTTGGCCCTGTTTTTCAAGAATTCTGAAAAATCAATTTCTGAAATGTTTTCTGAAGAATAGAATTCTTCATGGACAGCCGAGATCATTCTTACCCGCCCGGCTATCTGATTCAGCTTTTCAGCGCTTTCCGAACCCATATCTTTATGAAAAGAAAGCATATTTATAAGCGAAATTATAATCTGAAAATTGTTTTTCCCCCTATGATGAACTTCGCTTAAAAGTTTGGTTTTTTCTGCCAGGTCGTATTTGATCTGGTCCTCCGCTCTTTTTCTTTCAAGTATTTCAATTTGCAATTTTTTGTTAGCCTCCGATAATTCCATTGTATTTTGTTTGACTACAGACTCAAGATCCTTTTTTGTTTTATTAAGCATCTTCTCATTATGGACTCTTTCCGCCATTTCCTTTTTTAACTGTATTTTTTGCCTGTCATCCATTCCTATTAACACATAGCCTAACAGGTTTTTATACTTGTCTTTTATAGTTAATCCTGAAAGCATTACAGGTATTTGCTTACCTGTGACACTTAACAGATTTACCCTTATTTGAGGTGAAGCGATTGATTTTTTGATCTTTAAAAAAAGTTCTTCTATCAATTTATTATTTGTAAATATTTTTTTAAAGGATAACCCGGCAATTTCATTGTAAGAATATGAAAGGTTATTCAATGTATATTGGTTGGCGGCTAAAATTTTATAATTATTATCAAAAAACAAAAGAAACTCATTCATTCGTTTAATTATAAGGTCAGAAACAATATCAGCAGAAATAACATCTCTTTGATGCTTTATCATTGCATAAAAAACCCCGGCTATCCATAAAATGGAATTAACAGGTGCTAATGCCGGAACTATTGCTATATTTAAAAAGGTAAAAAAAATGTTTGTAAAAGTGCTGGTAACGAAAAATAGCAGCAATGAGAACATTATTATCACGGCTTGCTTTTTTTCACGGTTGGTCCGTGTATATAAATACCAGTTCACCAAAACATATAAGCTTAAAGCGACAGAGAAAAAAAGGTAAAAGACAAAAAGATATACCCATATAGAATTTTTGTTCAACTCAAAATGCCAGGTTTGTCCGTATTGATAATAAAACTTGGATGATTCCAGATCAATGAATATGACAATAAGCGAAGCTATCACCAGTGGCAGCAAAATAAATTTTATGGTGTTTTTGATAAAAAGAGATTTATTTTTTGATATTTTAACAAAAAACAGAACCATTAAAACGGGGAAAGTGGTCCATCCGATGGAAGCAAGTCTGTCATACAAATAAGCTTGTTCAGCTATTGATGCACTGTAAATGAAAGCAGAAAAAAAGGCGAAAATTGAAAAAGCGAGGCAAAGGAGTGAAAAAACAATATTAACAGGCCGGCGTGGTGATCTGTACAGAATAATCGCACCGGCCTGCAAGTAAAGTAAGAAAGCTATAAACGATAAAACAGAATATGGATTCATTTAAAAAGTATTTATGCCTGTAGTATGTTTTCTACTCATCCTGTTCGTTCAAAAACCTTTCTGCTTCAATAGCAGCCATACATCCTGTTCCGGCAGCTGTAACGGATTGCCTGAATATTGGATCCTGTACATCCCCGGCTGCAAATACTCCCTTTACGGAAGTTTGTGTCGATTTTGGCTTGGTAATTATATAACCGCTTTCATTTAAATCCAGCTGACCTTTTAGTATATCTGAGTTGGGTACATGGCCTATGGCAACAAAAAAGCCTTGGATATTGAGCGTTTTTTCTTGTTTTGTTTTAACGTCTTCAAGAATAATTCCACTTACTGCCGCATCACCTGTTATTTCTTTTGTGATATGGTTCCAGATGATTTCAATATTTTTGGTTTTAAAAACTCTGCTTTGCATAATTTTTGACGCTCTTAGTTCATCACGTCTATGGATCATATAAACCTTGTTGCAGAGTTTGGACAGAAATAAAGCTTCTTCGCAGGCAGTATCGCCTCCTCCGGCAACAGCCACATCTTGCCCTTTATAGAAAAATCCGTCACATGTAGCACATGCCGACACACCATAACCTTTGAATTTTTCTTCAGACTTTAAACCGAGCCATCTCGCAGAAGCTCCCGTTGCAATTATCAGCGTTTTAGCCGAAAGCTTTTTATCGCCATCAATGGTTACTTTAAAAGGTCTGCCAGATAAATCAACTTTTGTTGCAGAACCCCAACGTATATCAGTTTCAAAACGTTCGGCTTGTTTCCTGAAATCTTCCATCATTTCAGGCCCTTTTATCCCGTTTGGATAACCCGGAAAATTTTCAACATCATTTGCAATCGTGGGTTGCCCCCCGGGTTGTATCCCCTCGTATAATACAGGCTTCAGATCAGCTCGTGCTGCATATATCGCGGCAGTATATCCTGCCGGGCCGGAACCCAGTATCAAACATTTTACCTGTTCTATCTCTTTCATTTTACCTGTTCTATCTCTTTGCTCATTGAAAAATAGTTTTTCGGCAAAGATAAAAGTTTATCATGATAAAAATGCAAATGTCTTTTCAAACAAATTGACAAAGATTCGCATTTATCAGATAGTAACAAGTAATTATTTAAACTATGATAATTAATTGATCGCTAAAGGATAGCTTATTGTAAGCATATTGAAGAAATAGCTGTCATAACTGCGTTCATCAGTCACAACACCATCAAGATAATGAAACGGGGTATATCTCCAACCAAACTCATATCCAACGGAAATAAAGTTGCTAAAAGTATATGAGTATCCAATTCCAAAAGGTAAAGCAGGTTGAATTTGTTCAAAATCATCAGTGATCGGATGAATTTGACCGTCGCCATCTTTTAAAGATACCTCTGTAAAATAGACTGATACGCCTGAAAAGATATAAGCTTTGGATGCGGTATTTTGCAGAAAAGGTGCATGGAATTCCGTTTTTAAAAAGAACTCGAATATGTTGTTTTCGAAGCTGTAGGATTCATACTCAAAATCTGCCGGTGGTTTATTTGCGCCTGTCAGCAGGGCATATTTCATACCACCGTTCAATGCAAACCAGCTGGCTGCCTGGTAGCGCGTAAAAATACCAAAACCGTACTCAAAATTACTGGCTTGATAATCAACAAAATCAATAAATTCCAGGTTTTTATTTTTCTGAATATCGGTAACTGAATGACTGGTTCCCAGCAAGACACCCAACTCCCATTTACCGGTTGCAAGTCTTTGCTCTCTTAATGTAGGCTGAATAGGAATGGACGGCCTGTTTTGTATAAAATCGGCATTGGTTGTATAGTTAACTTGTCCTCTTCTGCCGTTAAGTGTTTGCGGGTTTCTGCTGTTACTGGAAGGTGGCGTATGGCGTGAACCAAATAGCCATTCAAATCTGAAAAAAGATGAACCTTTTGTTTTTCTTTCATTCTTTATTGCCTCTGAAGCACCCGCCCCAGAAGTGCTGCCTCGAGCATGGCCCTCAACCGCCGGCTCGTCCTTGCGGTCGGTAAATGGCTGCCCCTGAACAGATAAACCGATGCTTAATAAAATAAAAACCAAAACAACAGATACTATGCTATATTTATACATTTTTTTATTGTTTTTATGAATCATTAATCTTATTTATTTTAAACGTTTTAAGCAAATTTTAAGTATAAAGGCTAAAAAAAAACACATTAATCAACCTTCTTATTATATTTTATAAAAATAATAAAAAACAATATCCCTAACTAATTGCAAAAATAAAGAAAAAAATATAGAAAAATCCACATTAATTATTAAAAATTTATCAACATTATAAAATTTCTGCAAAATTTTGTATCTTCCCATAAGAAAATCAGGCCGTTCAGGGATAAGTTGCATTAAGCAAATAGGCAGTTTTCTCTCAAAAAATTAACAAAATTGCAGATCAGGGTAGAAACACAATTAAATTATTTTCAGTAAAATGAAAAGACACGAGACTTCCGGGAGCTTAATAGCTTACCGTGCTATCTGAACCCGTTCTGTTATAACACTTTCCGAAGTATGCATTTGAATGAAATAAACTCCGGGACGCAAATTGCTTACGTTTATCTTATAATCCCACCACCACAACATAAATTCATCAAAAAAACTTCCCCGTTTTTCAAAAAGTATATATCTTTACCTCCGTAAAAAGATTGTTTTTAACTCTTCAGCATATTGAAAATGTTTAATAAATTTGAAAGTATGGGTATGGAGCGTGAGATCACCCGTTATCAACCGTTTATTAAAGATGCTGCCGGCGCCGGTACAGTGCCTTGTGACAAGAAGCCCCGCCCTAGGGCTGCCTTACAACTGAACCCGGCTGTCCCGGTTATCATTGCTGTTATATTTTCCTGGCAGGCTGCTTTTGCCATGGCCGGTGATGCGATCACCATCGGGGGCACCGTTACGAGCCTTCCCCACGATGTATTCCCGGAGGCTAAAGTAACGGCCAAAGACCCCGGCAGCGGCGACATACTTGCTACGACAACCACCGACCAAAACGGGCACTACGCGCTTAATATTACCCCGGGGAACCTGCCCTCTCACCAGGCGCATGCACCACGGCTAACGCTGGCCCCCAACCCCTTTGCCGGCAATACCACCTTGGGGGCATATATAACACGGGGCGGGAGATACCGCCTTGTTGTAGCCGGCATCACCGTATCCACCCTACTAACCCCATATTGCTTACAATTTCTGACTATCATATTTTTGTTGAAAATTTACGCTTATGACTCAACAACAAAATATGTTTTCTCACGTGGACACTTGGCAGGCTA
>PWZB01000182.1 GCA_003567625.1 Bacteroidales bacterium
CCGGAGCTTCCCCGTGTCCATTCTTCGGGGATGTCGTTTGTCATTATATTGATAACACCGCCTAATGCACTTGAGCCATAAAGCAAGCTTGCCGGGCCTCTAACCACTTCCACTCTGCTGGCTGCAAGCGGGTCCATTGAAATGGCATGATCGGCAGCACTGTGTGAAATATCACCCATACGTTCGCCGTCTTGCAATACTAAAATCCGGTCTCCGTCAAGCCCTCGAATAACTGGCCTTGAAGGTGTCGGACCCATAGAACGCATCGCAATACCCGGCTCACCGTCAAGCATCTCACCAAATGATACCTCACTGCGTCTTTGTAAAGCCTCACCAATAAAAGACTGATCGGGCTGATAACTAAAACCACTGGCTGTAGGTGATGAAGTCAAAACTATCTCGTCAAGAGCTATACCTTTATATTCAATTTTTACATTGATCTCTTTTGTTTGATTTTCTTCAATTTTAAACTCAACCGCTACGGTCTCGTATCCCATACCTTTGACTATGAGAGTATGCCTGCCGGCCGGAAGGTTGGTGAGCATATAATGACCTGAAGCATCAGTTAACGCCCCTATACGGGTATTTTTTATCATAAGATTGATAAAAGGAATATGATCGCCTGTTTCGGCATTTAAAACATGACCAAAAATATTTGCATCTGTGCCTGCAGGCTGCTCCATTTCTTTGCCGAAAGCAAATGAAACGAATAGAAAAATCAATAAATATGTTGATATGATGTTTTTTTTCATCGTTTGTATATACTTTATATTTTTAAATTTATAAAATCAAATTTAAACCCGGATAACCTGAAAGAATAGATGTCAAACAAATTTTGCCCGTTAAATGTATCCTTTATCAGCAGGGCTGATTTTAATTTTCGAAATACCAATAATTAAAAAACAAGTTTTTAATTAGTTAATAATTTACTCATATAATACATTGTTTTATTTATGTTTCCTCAATGATCGGGATAGGCATAAGCTTGCTGTATTACTCCCGGTGTTGTGATCTTTGCCGGGTTGATTGTTATTTGCTTATTACCCGGTGTTTATTTTTGGATTTCTCAAAAAAAAGTATTGAAAAATTGCTGCTTTTTACAAGGCTATCCGGTTTAGTTCTGAAAAACAGAGAATTTAATTTGGATATTTCAAATTACGGGAGGTGCTCTTAATCTTGGAAGCTTAGTAGCCTCTGTGGTAAAAGAAAAATGATATAAAGAATTTTGTGAATTATCGGTAAATAAAACAACATGTTCATCGCAACCGGCTTCAGTAATTTCCGGGTTGCTGTTGGTGGCTATTTGCGCAAGAATGGAATATTCAAAGTCGGTATGATGATGGTCTTGTATGGGGCTTTGTGAACAATTGCAGTAAGGATGAGCGTGGGATATTATTTTTCCGCTGCCCAGAATATGATAGTGGCGGTTTACATAATTATTTGAAATAAGCCACAGAACCGCAGGCAAAAACAGCAGCAGTGCAAATTTGCTTATCTCAAAATGTTTTGACATCTATTGTTTATGATTTTTATTAAAAATGAAACGATTGCAAAGGTAAAAAAATTTTAAAAAACATTTCAGTCAGATATACAAACTGTTTTTTTATGATTTTTTAATATTCCAGGCTGTTTCGTTCTTTGTATCCTTTATTTCGATATTAAGTTCGTTTAATTTATCGCGAATAAAGTCAGATGTTTCAAAATTTTTTTGTTTACGTGCGTTGTTTCTTATTTCCAGCAATGTTTCTATCAATCCATTCAGCAGTGTTTCATCCGGTTCGGATTGTATGATAGGAACTTTTATTCCGAAGATATCTGTAAAAAAAGTATCGTACAATTGATTGAGGTCTTTGATCTGTTGTGCATCGAGTGTGCTTTTGTTATCAAAGGCGCTGTTGATGTTTCTGGCTGCATCAAACAGATGGGAAATGGCAACCGGGGTGTTCATGTCATCATTGAGGGCTTCGTAGCATTTTTTTTTGAGTTTATTGACATCAAGAGAAGATTTATTGGAAGGTTTAATGTTTTTAAGTTTATTTTTCGCTTCGAGTAAACGTTCAAGGCCTTTTTCGGCAGCCATAAGCGCTTCATTGCTGAAATCGAGGGTGCTCCGGTAGTGTGCTTGAAGCATAAAAAATCTTAATGTCATGGGTTTGTATGGTTTTTTTAATGCTTCATGTTCACCGCTGAAAAATTGTTTCAGTGTAATAAAATTACCAAGCGATTTACCCATTTTTTGACCGTTGATGGTTATCATATTGTTATGCAACCAGTACTTAACGGCTTCTTTTTCGTTGGCGGCAACTGATTGAGCTATTTCACATTCATGGTGAGGGAAGAGCAGGTCCATTCCTCCACCGTGGATATCGAACTGTTCTCCAAGATATTTTCTGCTCATTGCTGAGCATTCCAGGTGCCAACCCGGGAATCCTTCGCCCCAGGGCGAAGCCCATTGCATAATATGTTGTGGGGATGCTTTTTTCCATAAGGCAAAATCAACGTTATTTTTTTTCTCATCCTGTCCTTCAAGTTCACGTGTGCTGGAAACCATATCTTCAATAACTCTACCGCTAAGCTTGCCATAATGGTGTTTTTCGTTGTATTTCAAAACGTCAAAATATATTGAACCATTAACTTCATAGGCGTAG
>PWZB01000184.1 GCA_003567625.1 Bacteroidales bacterium
TGCCAAATTATATTTTCAAAAACTAAAAAAACTTTCGATAAGTGCATAGAAATCCGACCGGGATTTAGTTCAACATGGAATACTCGCTGGGTCTTGCAGACCGCTCATATTCCTATATATTCCGGGACATGATTTTTACTCAACCTATTGCCCTCAATGTGAAAAACGGCTGATCCACCGCACTCATTTCTCGGTGTTGAGTAATGATCTGGAAAAAGGAAGATGTAAATCATGTGAGTACAAAATTGAAGGAATATGGAAAAAGCAGTGAAAGTTATTTTTGATGTGTAAATTTGTATATTTAAAATTAAACTTTTTTCACAAGTGTCCGATTAAAATTAATATTGCTACGAGACACCAAAACACAAAGCTTGTATTTCACTTCGTTCAATACAAGCTTTGTGTCTTCGAGTCACTTCGGCAAACTCAGTGCATGCTTAGTGGCTATAATATAATTTAAGTTTATAATCAAATAATTATAATTTCTTTTGTAATGATTGGTATTAAAAGAAAATAAACAATTTTAAAAATTTTAATCCGACACTAGTGAACTTTTTTATAAAATAATAATGTGATTTTAAATGTTAATAATATAACAGATTCAACTCTGACAAAAGTTTTTAAAGTGGAATAGAAAAATGCAAAAAACAGGGATCACAAGTTATAAAGATATAACAATTCTTTTTTTCTATGATTAACACAAGCCGCCGTGATTTTATAAGGAAATTATTTGCAGGAATTGCCGCTATGGTATCTGCGGGTTATTTGTTTTTCAGCAGCAACAGGAATTTATTTTCGGGTTTAACAGCTTCATCTTCAACTGCTTCCGGGAAAACCTTTAAAACAGGGGCGATAGAGGGTAAGGAAGCGTTGTATTACACCGGTCTGGACAGAAACCGCGTTCGCTGTGAGCTTTGCTACCGTAGCTGTACCATAAATGATGGCAGGCGAGGATTTTGCAAAAACAGGGAAAATCGTAGAGGAAAACTATATAATGTGGTTTACGGCAAACCCTCTGCTGTTCATATAGACCCTATAGAAAAAGAGCCTCAGCACCATATGCTGCCGGGCACCAAAATGATCTGTATCGGAACGGCAGGATGTAATTTTCGCTGCCGGCACTGCCATAACTGGCATCTATCACAACGCTCCATTGAGGAAATAGGACGTTTTTATGATCATACACCGCGGGATATAGTAAATGGTGCTGTCAATAGAAATATTCCCACCATATCCTTTACTTATAACGAGCCCACCGTTTTTTACGAATATTGTTTGGATATCGCCAGGTTGGCTAAAAAGCAAAATTTAAGAATTCTGTGGCACTCCAATGGCTATATGAAGCCTGAACCCCTGGAAGAGCTTTTAAAATACACAGACGCTGTTACAATTGATCTGAAAGGATTTTCCAAAAAAGCTTATGATAATTCAGATGCTGAGCGTGACCCTGTTCTCAAAACCCTAAAAACAATAAAGGAATCAGATACCTGGCTTGAAATAGTAAACTTGGTGATCCCTACAGTTAACGATTCTACACAGGAAATAAAAGATATGTGCAAATGGATAAGAGATGATCTTTCACCGGAGGTGCCGCTGCATTTCTCCAGGTTTTTCCCAAATTATAAACTGACACACCTCTCGCCCACTCCTGTTGAGACCCTCGAAAGAGCCTATAAAACAGCCCAGGAAACCGGTTTGCACTATATTACCCTGGGTAATGTGCCCGGACACGAGTATAATTCGACTTTTTGCCCGAAATGCGGAAAAATGCTCATTCAGCGAGTTCATTTTAATGTTATGGAAAATAACATCAGTAACGGCAAATGCGCTTCCTGCGGACACAATATACCCGGAATATGGGAATAGGCTTTGGTAAACCTGAACACACGCAAAATACCGAATTTTTAAATACCGTACAAGAGAACAGATGAAACCCTCATTAACAAAACGTTCACAAAAGAAAATGAATAAGCATGAGGGTTCCATGGGTTAAGAACTAAAAACGCAAATATTAACAAATATATTTTGTTAGAAATCAGTACGTTAAATACATTTTATACAAATGAAAAAAAAGCTGATATACGCGGTTATCCTGATGGGTTTCAGCGGTCTTGTGGCCCAGATAGTTCTTTTAAGGGAGTTGATGATAGCTTTTCACGGCAATGAGCTTTCAATCGGAGTGATTTTAGCCAATTGGCTGCTATTGGAATCTGCAGGCGCTTATTTTCTGGGCAGAATAATTGCACGTGCAAAGAAAAAACTGGGGTTATTCATTATTATAACGGTCCTTTTTACTTTTCTTTTCCTGGCAGCAATTTATGCAACAAGGATTTTCAAGGAATTTATGACCGTTATACCCGGCGAAGGACTGGGAATAATGCCAATGTTTTATATCTCTTTTTTAATCCTCCTGCCGGTGAGCTTATTGCATGGCGCACTCTTTACTTCCGGCTGCAAACTTTATTTCCTTTATTCTTCTGCCAAAACATCGCCGGCATCTCATGACAAACTCAGTGCTTTTAGCATTGCCAGGGTTTATATTTATGAAACGGTCGGAACCATTTTGGGCGGCCTGGTATTAACCTATCTTTTTATTCCCAACCTGCATTCCATTGAAATAGCATTGGTTGTGGCTCTGTTTAATTTCATAGTTTGTGCTTTCTTATTAAAACCTTTCTGGCAGCCGAAAATTCCTTTGAGAACAAAAGCGGCCGGCATTTTCCTGATCATCCTTTTGCCAATAACCGCTTATCTTTTGCTGGGAAAAGGTGCAGATAAAATACATATTTTTTCTGTTGAAAAGCAATGGAAAAACCATAACCTGGTACATTATCAAAATTCTAATCACGGAAACATTGTGGTTACCGAAAGAGAGCAGGAATATACATTTTTCTCAGACGGCTTGCCTGTAACAACAACACCCAACCCTGATGTGGTCTATGTGGAAGAATTTGTCCATTTACCGCTGCTTTCACACCCCGCCCCGCAAAATATACTTGTCCTTAGCGGAGGTGCCGGTGGTGTTATAAATGAGGTCTTAAAACATGATGTGCACAGAATTGATTATGCAGAGGTTGATCCTTTAATGCCTCAAGTGATAAAAGAGTATCCTACATCGCTTACAGAAAAAGAATTTCAAGACAACCGGGTTAAAATAAAATATGTTGACGGCAGGTTCTTTCTTAAAAGAACACCACGTAAATATGATATCATTCTGAGCGGATTTACCGATCCTTCAACCCTACAGGCAAACAGGTTTTTTACCAACGAGTTTTTTTCCCTGGCAAAAAGAAGGCTTGCCTCAGACGGCATTTTGGTTTTAGGTATGGCAGGTTCTTTGACTTATCTAAGCCCCGAACTGGCAGATATGAATGCTATGGTGCTTAATACACTTGAAAATGTTTTCCCTTCTGTCAAAGTAATCCCGGGTGACGGTACAAACTTTTATCTTGCTTCCCGGTCAAAAAAAATAACAGATATAGGTCATACCGAAATGATTGAAAGAATAGAAAAGCGCAAACTTGATCTTCAACTCATTACACCGGGCTATCTTGAATACAAACTGCATCCCCGCTGGTTAGACTGGTTTCTGACCAACATGGAGGGGAGTATTGATAAAATCAATCACGACTTCAAACCTTTGGGCGTTTTTTACAGCCTGGTTTTCTGGAATGAAAAATTCTCACCCTCTTTTAACAAGATTTTCAAACATAGCGAAAAAATTAACCTCTACAAGGTGGCAGGAATATTCCTGGTATTCCTTCTTATATTATTATTAATTTCTTCCCAAATCAAAAATTCTCTGAAGCCTGCACTTTCTTTGTGCATCTTTTCTACCGGTTTTGCAGGGATGCTATTTGATTTGATCTTAATTTTCGCATTCCAGGTACTTTTCGGTTATATCTTTTACTGGCTGGGATTATTGGTAACTGCCTTCATGGCCGGAGTAATGGTGGGGGGCTTATGGATGACTGCATATCTCAAAAAAGCTGAAACCGCTACACCTGCTATTATAAAATTAGAATTGGTTATTATTGTTTTCGCATTCCTGCTACCCTGGATATTTTTAAAAGCCGGACCTTTACTCATTTATCCCTGGTTTGATGTAAGCTTGCGAATAATATTTCTGATACTTTCTTTTATTTCCGGCATGTTGGTGGGATCAGAATTTCCGTTGGCAAACAAGCAATACCTGGAAGTTTCACCAAATTTGAGCGGCACTGCCGGATTGCTTTACAGCTCAGATCTTTTGGGAGGCTGGCTCGGAGGTATTTTGGGCGGGGTAATACTCTTGCCTGTTTTAGGGCTTATTGAAACTTCATTGGTTATTATTATGTTTAAAGTTATAAGTTTTACACTGCTAATATTTGCAGTAAGAAGATCATCAATGTCCTGATAGAATTTTATGTGCTTTTAAAGGCTTATAATGTCTGTGCTTAAAAAATTTTTATTTGCGCGGATTCAGAACTTCGAAAGAATCGTCACTATATACTATTATTACTTTAGATACATCATGCCCTCCCTTTTCTGTTCCAACTGCACTTTTTTGAGGTTCTTTCTTTATATTACTGTCTTTTTCAAAATTTCCATATTTAATCTCATCCTCATCCCTTGTTTCAGTATATAATTTTTGCCCGGCGCTGTTTGATTTTGAAGTATTTTCAGCTACTTCTTTTTTCTTAGCTACATCGGCATTATCATCAAAAAGTGAAGTTTGCGTGTTGAACATAGAGCCTTTTCCTTTCACCAGCCAATCCAGGTTAATTTCAGGAAAACAATCAGCAATCTTCGAAACCAGTTCAAGGCTGGGCTTATTCCGCCCTGAAATAATGTGAGAGATGGTAGATCGGGGCACCCCGATACTATCGGCAAATCTTGATGGTGTTAATTTCTTCTTATCTATGATCTCAATTACCCGGTTTTTCATATTTATATGTTTTTTGTAGTCATTATTCAATTGCTTCCCGGCTTCTCAAAAGTCCCTTGGTTTAAATATCTCCGGTTATCTCAATTTCGCAAATATCATTCCTTTCATCCGTTAACCCACCCAATACACTCAACCGGAATTATGTAGGATATTTATCAAATTTCCCGGTATGCATATTTTATTTTTATCGAATAATTTTTGAATAATATAGTTTTCGAGTATTACAAATGTAAACATATTTGTATTGACAAACAAAAATTTAAAAAAAAATTCATTATTATGACGTTTTACATTTGTAAACTAATAAAAATCTTAAAGTAAAACTTTAGATTATTTCATGAAAAAACTGTTATTTCTATATATTAGCACTAATAAATTTTAAATATCAGCTATTTAGCATTTTCCATATAAATTTAAATTATTTCTTCAAAAACATTGAGTTAATTACCTGGATTTTTGATTATTAATCGTTCTAAGCCAGTAAATATAAACAGTTTTTCAGGTTTAATTTAACACGTTTTACATTTGTAAACTAAGTGTAAATTCTGGGATATGGTTTTTTTTTCGTTATAAACCGTTTGTAAATTAATTCTGCTTTGGCGTATCAATCTTGTTATATGCTATCTAAATGCTGATCTAAAAGGTTAAATAAAGACCCTGAATCTTATTTTCTTCGTTAAAATTCTGATCTGTAAATGAAATAAAGTAGCTGAACGTAAAAATTTTTTTAAATTTTTATTTCAATCTCAATCTATCAGGTTTACAATGTTAAACTATGATTGTTGGTGGTTGTGTTTAATTATGTGAATTGCGGTTTGTAATTTCTGCGGGTTTGCATTTGTCAATTGTTTTTAAATTATCATTATTTTGTATTTTTTACTTGCTAGTTGATAATTCCTGCAAAATTAAGTACACTTTTCTTTTGTAATGAACGGTCATTTATTTCACGAAGTTGATCAACCCAAAAATAGTTGTTCTGATTTACCATCACCTACCCTATCTTATTATATCAAAATAGTTCAGTTATTCCTGCAATAAAGCAATGAATCGAAAAATCCGGTAAATGATATTACAAATAAAACCGTTATGAATATGACAATCAATAGCCTTGAGCCAGCACATCTGCTATATGCATTGTTTTCAGCATAAGATGGTTGTGTTCGATGTAGCCCCTTAGGTTCATAAGGCAAGATGCCTCGGTAGATATGATAACATCAGCACCGGCATCTAGTGCATGTTCGACTTTTTGTTGTGCCATAGCAATTGATATGGGTTCGAATTTGACTGAAAAAGTACCGCCAAAACCGCAGCAAACATCACTATCCTCCATTTCTACGATCTCCAGGCCTTCAACTTTCGAAAGTAATTGTCGTGGCTCGCTGTTAAGCCCATACTCACTCAATGCAGTACAGGCATCATGGAAAGTAGCTTTGCAGTTAAAAACAGCACCAAAATTCTCTTTTCTCAATATATTAACAAGAAAATCAGTAAATTCGAAGATCCTTTCTGAAAGCATACGGCTTTCATAATGAAGTGAAGTATTGTTAAACAATTCGGGATAATGTTTCTTAACCATACTTATACATGATGCTGAAGGCCCGACCACAAAAGCTTCACCCTTAAAGTCTTCGATAAACTTTTCTGCCACGCATTTCGCGTCATCCCAGAAGCCACCGTTAAAAGCCAATTGACCGCAACAAGTCTGGTTTGGATTATAATTGACTTTTACCCCGGCTTTTTCAAGCACTTTTACCATGTTCATACCTGTTTCCGGGAAAAGCTGGTCAATAAAACAGGGTATGAAAATATCAACTTCGTTTGTTTGCATATGGCCTATTATTATTAATTCATAAATATAATATCATCCCGAACAAAACGTAAAATATTATTGCTCCTGCTGCTGCTACCATAGCATAGGGCAATTGAGTACGCACATGGTCTATATGGTCGCTTGCCGCTGCCATAGAAGATACAAGTGTTGTGTCGGATATAGGCGAAACATGGTCGCCAAAGACACCACCTCCCAATACTGCTGCAAGGCAAAGCGAGAGACTGACATCCATCATCAAAGCAATTGGAACGGCAACGGGTATCATAATGGCAAATACTCCCCAGCTTGTGCCCGTTGAAAAAGCTATAAAGGCAGATATGAAAAAGATTATTGCTGCAACATATACCGGATGCAAAAAATCATCAGCAAGGGATGCAACATATATTCCCGTGCCCAGCTCCCTGCTTATATCTCCTATTGCAAAAGCAAGTACCATAACGATAGCAAGGGGCATTAATCCGCCGATACCCTTTAAAGATAATTCAAATACCTCTCTGAAACTTAATATTTTCTGAAGTAGCGGCAATATTCCGGCTACTGTAATGGCAGCCAAAACAGCCCATAATACAGCCGTCGAACCCGTACCTGCAGTGATATTTCCACCACCGGTAATATATAGTCCTAAAGGCACCATAATAATCATTGCCAACACCGGAAGTATCATATTTGCGGCACGATATGAAATGTTTTCTTTTGGCTTGATCGATGTAATCTCGTCAGAAACCATCGGGACAGCACCGTCGGCAATTGTCTTACCTGTTTCACGCGCACGTGCCTCGGCTTTCCTCATAGGGCCGAAATCCCTGAAGGTTATAATAATGAACACAACCATAAGAATAGCAAAGATTGCATAGAAATTAAAGGGTATGCTTCTGACAAATACGTTTATAGGTACTTCAACTCCTTCGTTTTCAAGCAAACCTATCACGAACGCACCCCATGCATTAAGAGGGATAAGAATGCAGTTTGGCGCAGATGTGGAATCTAATATATAGGCAAGTTTTTCGCGAGATATTCGTAAACGTTCAAATAACGGACGTGATATTGACCCGGAAATAAGACAGCATATACTCGACTCGATAAATATCAAAAAGCCCGTTATTCCGGCCAGGCTTGCGGCACCACGACGCGTGCGGGCAAGATTCCTTTCCTGTATCCATTCAATAAAGCCATTTACTCCACCACTCCTCTGTGTTAATGTAATAAGCGCTCCTATCAAGGCACAAAAAATTATTACCCGGGTATTGCCGGGGCTCTGAAATACATTGATCAGGGCATCTATACTGCCCGCAAGACCAGATAATATATTCCAATCGGATAGTATTACGCAGCCAACAAATATCCCGAGAAATAAAGAAATATAAACCTGGCGTGTAACTATTGCCAATACTATCGCCAAAAGCGGAGGTATAACCGAAAGCCAGCCGTAATCCATTTGATCTGAATTATAATCTATTGCTTAGCAAAATAAAGCATAATTTTTAGAATTACTCAATAATTTGATTGTTTAATTCTTTTAAAAAATAAAAAGAGCTAACCTTGTTGAGTAAAAATTTACAATAATTTCATTTTTAGTTGTAATTTTGCAGGCTATGAAACCCTCATTTACCAAAGTGTACAAAAGAAAATGAATTAAGCATGAGGGTTCCATGGATTAAGAACTAAAACGTCAATATTAACAAATATACTTTATTAGAAATCAATACGTTAAATACATTTTATACAAATGAAAAAAATCCGTAATTTTTGTATAATAGCCCATATTGATCATGGCAAATCAACGCTTGCCGATCGTATGCTTCAAAACACCAAGACAATCACCGACCGTGAATTTAAGGACCAGGTGCTTGACAACATGGATTTGGAGCGTGAACGCGGCATTACGATAAAAAGTCATGCCATTCAAATGGAGTATGATTATAATGGTGAGATATACACTTTAAACCTTATAGACACGCCCGGGCATGTTGATTTCAGTTACGAGGTATCCCGCTCCATAGCTTCCTGCGAGGGAGCTTTGCTCATTGTTGATGCTGCACAGGGTATTGAAGCACAGACTATATCAAATCTTTATCTTGCTTTGGAGCATGATTTGATAATTATTCCCGTTCTCAACAAAATGGACCTGCCCAGCGCCATGCCTGAAGAAGTAACCGAACAAATAGTGGATTTAATAGGTTGTGACGAAGATGATGTGATCCCGGCAAGCGGAAAAACCGGCTTTGGTATAGATGACATACTCAAAGCTATTGTCGAACGTATTCCGCCTCCCACAGGAAATCCAAAAGTACCATTGCAGGCTCTTATTTTCGACTCCATATACAACTCCTACAGGGGCGTCATAGCTTACTTCCGGGTATTTAACGGGCAAATAAGAAGCGGCGATCATGTAAAATTCATGGCTACAAAGAGAGAATACCATGCAGATGAAATAGGAATACTTAAAATCAAACAATTCCCGCGCGAATCTATTTCGACAGGAAATGTAGGTTATATAATATCAGGCATTAAAGATGCACGCGAAGTGAAAGTCGGCGACACAATAACGCATGTTGACAAACCCACCGATAATGCTATCAAAGGTTTTGAAAACGTGAAGCCCATGGTTTTTGCAGGTATTTACCCTGTTGACAGCGAGGATTTTGAAGAGTTGCGTGCCTGTATGGAAAAGCTGCAGCTGAATGATGCATCTCTTACATACGAGCCGGAAACATCAGTCGCACTCGGATTCGGCTTCCGGTGCGGATTCCTCGGAATGTTACATATGGAAATAATCCAGGAAAGACTGGAACGGGAGTTCGATATGACTGTAATTACAACCGTACCTAATGTTTCGTACAAAGCATATACCAAAAAAGGTGACACCGTAATTGTAAACAATCCTTCCGATATCCCCGGCCCAAACGAACTTGACTATATAGAAGAACCATATATCTTTTCCCAGATCATAACCAAATCCGAATATATAGGCCCGGTAATGTCTTTGTGCCTGGAAAAACGGGGCGTCGTCAAAAACCAGGTATATCTGACTACCCAACGTGTTGAACTCACTTTTGAAATGCCCCTGGCTGAAATAGTATTCGATTTTTACGACAGGCTGAAAACAATATCCAGGGGTTATGCCTCTTTTGACTATTCGCCTGCAGGTTATAAAACCTCAGACCTGGTAAAGCTGGATATACTTCTTAACGGTGATCCCGTTGATGCTCTGTCTGCATTGATACACCGTAAGAATGCCTATGATTTTGGCAAAAAAATATGTGAAAAATTAAGAGGGCTCATACCTCGCCAGCAATATGATATTGCCATACAGGCAGGCATCAGCTCCAAAATAATTGCACGCGAAACCGTTAAAGCCCTCCGTAAAGATGTTACAGCCAAATGTTATGGCGGCGATATCACGCGTAAAAGAAAACTCCTTGAAAAGCAGAAAAAAGGAAAAAAACGTATGAGACAAGTCGGTAACATAGAAGTGCCGCAGTCAGCATTTATGGCGATATTGCAAATGGACAAATAGCAGGAAGCAGGAAGCTTTAATAAGAGGTGCTAAAAATGTAATTATTATAAATCATATAAATAGGGGATATATCAAAACAACCTGTTTATAGTTATATGCTTTCACCGTCAGGCACAACAACTTTCAAAGAAGACCGGTTCAGCTTTATATGCAGTTGATTTCCAAGATCAAAGGGGTCGCCGTCAAGATGGCACGGTTCATCACCGGGAAGCTTCAGCTTAACACCGGCGGTCTTGAAATAAGTCATAAAAGAGGTTTTATCTATACGGCCTGTTAGCAACATAAATCCAATATGGGGAGCCTGGTACCACCTGAAGCCTTTCATCACACACACATCCAGCAAACCATCGGTAACCGAAGCCATGGGCGCAATAACGGCATTATTGCCAAACTGGCCGGAATTGGCAAAGCTAATCATAAATGCCCTGAGAGTTATATCTTTATCATTGATTGTCAGTGTATATTCTCGCGGACTGAACTTTATGAACTCCTTCAGAATTATTTTCACATAAGTACTAAGCCCCCGTTGTTTGCTTCCGGCAAACTTTTCGGCTACCAATGCATCAAAACCTGTACCCGCCATATTGCAAAACAGCCGGTTGTCGTTTATGATAAATGTATCAATCCCTGCCGTATGGAAGTGATTCAGCACTTCTATGGCCTTAACGGGTTTCAAAGGTATTTTAAGGTGCCTGGCAAACCCGTTGCCGCTGCCGTAAGGTATTATTCCCATAGCGGTATTACTGTTTATCACACCGCGCGCTATCTCATTTATCAACCCGTCACCGCCGACAGCTACAACCAAATCAACACCGGTACCGGCTGCATCTGAAGCCAGCTCATAACCATGTCCCGCATATTGAGTATATGCTATCCTGTAATCATACCGCCCTGAATCCAGATGCTTTTCAAGACAGCCTGATAAATCCAGCTTTTTGCCACCGCCGGCAACAGGATTAAATACTATTAGCGTATTCAGCTTAGTCAACTCAGTTATTTTTTTAATTCCAACAACCATGTACCGGAAACCAACCCATTTTCAATAATATGAATTTCATATTCCCGGCATTTTCAGTGATTCAGAAATATATCTCTCTTTTCAGGTAACTGGTAATCACTGATAAATTAATAAAATACAAATTAATATATAAAATTACCAAATTACAATAAAACCGGAAATGTAAAATTAAATTCAACACATACCGGATATTTTTTATGTAACGAAGTATTCGGGAGGATTGATCCTCCAACCTTTGCGTTCCTTGTATTTTCCTTTGTGTTCCTCGTGTGGTTAAATATTTTTTACCACAAAGTGTTCGGGAAAAATAGTCCTCCAACCTCAAAACAAATAACTTTAAAAAGAGTTACACAGGAAACTATTTTAAAAAAAAAGAGTAGTTTTGAATCGTTTTTGCAAAACAAACCTTTTATTCAAATATTATATATAATCATCAAACCTGAAAAATCATATTATTATGCACAAAAAAATTTTTTTCTTTATTGCTTTGGCAATAATGTTTTCAGCTTGTAGTCAGCCTGCCGAAAAGGCTGATGACTCAATCAAAGACATTGAAACCA
>PWZB01000174.1 GCA_003567625.1 Bacteroidales bacterium
CTCTGGCCTGCATTATTCACAAATATTAGTTGATTTGATTTATCACTTTGTCCATTAGTACGTTACATCAAACATAGATTAAAATTTTATTGGTCCCAGAATAGGGTTTAAAACCCTGCACTTTCAGTGCAGAACTTTAGTGTTACGAAAAGTCTAAAATTTGGTATCCTTTGATCTATGGGAAAACCAATGCGCAAAGGAAGCCACACAACGACTCGTTTGACTTGTCACATCGTGTGGGCTACGAAATACCGGTATCATGTACTGAGAGGAGATATCCAGAAACGATGTAGGGAACTGATCATCCAGATTTGTGATGTGGAAGAAGTGGAGATAATGAAAGGGGTTGTGAGTAAAGACCATATTCATATCCATATAGAATATCCTCCCCGCATCTCGATAAGTGAGTTAGTGAAACGAATGAAAGGTCGAACCTCAAGAATGCTTCAGAAAGAATATCCAAAGCTAAAGAAAAGGTACTGGGGCAGGCACTTTTGGGCGACCGGATATGGAGCATGGAGTACAGGGAATATAACCGATGAAATGGTTCAGGCGTACTTGGAGCACCACAGAAGCAAGAAGGATGATGACGACTCAGATTTCATCTTGGAATAGGACTTTAGTCCGTCACTCAACCCCTGTACTTTCAGTGCAGGGTGGTTTAGTTCGTAAAGCTTTCACTGTAAAATACCGTTTTACGGATACTTGACGAAAATTCTCCGACAATACAAAATTGGCTTCAACTCTTTATCTGAAGGCTACGAGATACATGTCTGGATGAAGATATATATCTGCATGAATAGTTGGCTTTTGCTTTTGTGACACTGGCTCCTCCATCATTTCCACTAAACCTTGCTTGAAAACCGGGCCCCAAATTTTCTATGCTATCGTTTAGAATAAAATCATCTCTTATTTTAAAATAATTGTGTAGTAATGTTATGATGATATGAATAGAGGATTATTTACCAAATAAATAAATAGCAAAATGCATTTTGTTTGGAACAAAAAATGAGAATAACATTTACAGTGATTAATGCGATTTAGATAATCGCTTAACTTCAATAATAAAAATCAGAGAACATATGAAGATATCAAAATTAATCATGATCATAGCAACAGCAGCCATCAGTATGACCATACTGATAGCGTCCGCAAATATACAGGATGAGAAGGCGGCAGCAGCTGATAATATACTTGTAGGTTCAGTGGTAGATGCATCAGACTATGAGGGAATTGCCGGTGCAGAGGTCATTGTTTATGATACAGAACATACTGCCACTACAGATGAATATGGTACATTTACCATTGAAGGTCTGGAGGAGGGTACATACACCATAACAGTTAACGCCGAAGGGTACTCTTCGACCGAAGAGGAAGTAGAGATAACAGAAGAGGGAGCAAGTGTGGAATTTGTTCTTGAAGCTGAAGTGAAGTAGAAATCTTTTAAATTATTACTGAAAAAAAGGTATACATACACGTGTATACCTTTTTTTTATCCGTAATTCCAGGTCACTCCGCGGCCAATTTCCGGATCGGGAAATTCCCATGTTACTGCACCCTGATCGCACGCATACATGCAGGTGCCGCACTCAATACAGTCCTCCACCTGGAAATGAACTTTTCCATTCTCATCTTTTGTGTAGCAGTTAGCCGGACACACATACGTCGTGCACTTATGCGGGCACGTGGAATTGCAAATATCGGTATCAACCCGAATGTGAGGCTTGATATCTGACTTAGCCTGGTTCCGATAGCTTACCAGCCCGAGGCGTTCTTGAAGTGTGAGGAGTTTCATAACTGTTGTTTTTAAGTTGTTAATTTCTTCTTCGGAAAGATGAAAAGTGAAAGGTCAAAAGTGAAAAGTTGACTTTAGTCCAATACGTATATTCATAAAATTCCGTCTTCCGTCTTCCGTCCTTTTCACCTTTCACTTTTGCTGTACGCTTTTCGCAGTCCCGACCCATCGGGGCCTTTTCACTTACAACGCCTTTGCCCCTTTTGCACCGATTTTAATCAGATCCCAGTAGGAGGCGTGCTTCTTAACGGAGTCCTTCAGCATTTCGCGTGCTTTCTTTGTCGGTTCGTTTTTGATGCTGAAGAAATTGCGTCCAAAATCACAAATCAGGTTCGGCATTTTTTGGGTCATTACCGGATCGTGCAGCAGGTGAACGGCATCCTGGAAATTGTTTATATCCTGCATCACGTAGCTGTCTCTGAGGGTATCTTCATATTTTTTCATCGACGTTTCACCAAAATCGTTGTTCTTTTTGGCGTCCGTGATTGCATCAGCCGCTAATATTCCGGATCGCATGGCGTAGTCCATTCCCTGGATCGCTTTTCCGGCGTTCATCAGCAGGTTGGCAGCCTCTCCGCAAACCACCAGTCCGGGCTTATGGAGCTTCTTCGGCATAACGCGTTTATCACCGGATGAAACCACGTGCGCGGAATACTCCACAACTTCACCGCCCCGAATTGTATCTGCAATTGTGGGGTGTTTTTTGAACGTGTTCAGAATATCGTATGGCTTTTTACCCGCCTCTCGCAGATCTTTCAGCCCGAGCACAAGTCCGAGCGAAATGGTGTCTTTGTTGGTATACAAGAAACCACCGCCCTCAACACCATCGGTCGCAAAGCCCACAAA
>PWZB01000164.1 GCA_003567625.1 Bacteroidales bacterium
TCAGCGTTGGCGGAATAACCGGCATACGTGAAGTGTTGCCTCCTGAGTTCTTCAGCCTGGCAAATGTAAGCTGGCAACAGTTGCTCAACTGGGCTATTACAATTATACCCATCTGGTTTGTAGGCATGACTCTTTACCAACGTATTTACGCAACAAGAAGCAAAAAGCAAGCTCAGAAAGCCTGGTTCATTGCAGGTTTTTTCGAATGGCCCGTAATGGCTTTTATGGGCGTATTGCTTGGCCTGTTTGCAAGAGTCGCCCTTTTGCAAGGACAGTTTGAATACATAGGTTATGATTCATTAGCCGATATTGATGAAGAAATGGGTCTGCCTTTGCTGCTGAGAACAGTTTTGCCCGTGGGCTTTATGGGATTGATGATGGCTGCATATTTTTCGGCAATAATGTCAACAGCCGACAGTTGCCTTGTAGCATCTTCCGGAAACTTTATTACGGATATTATAAACAAATGGTTCAAAACTCCGGGAAGCAGAAAAGGATTTCTCGTGTTCTCACAGGCAATAACATTAATATTAGGTACAATAGCATTATTTCTGGCATTTTATATGCCAACTGTCCTTGAGTTGATGCTATACTCATATGCCTTCATGGTGTCCGGTCTTTTCGTGCCGGTAATAGGTGGATTGTTTCTTAAAAACGCTTCATCTGTGGCAGCTTTTTGGTCAATGTTGTTGGGAGGAGGAACAACTATTACGCTGATTATTCTTAACTTTGACCTGCCGCTTGGGCTTGACCCGATAATTTTTGGAATATCCCTCTCGGCAATTTCTTTTTTGTTAATTAATTTTTTACCTTTATTGTCTAATAATAAATCAAATAAAAATCATGGAATATAACATTTATAACCCGGAAAAACCTTTAACAGACGATGGAAAAAAGGAAACAGCCGATTTTTTGTATGAACATTTGGATCAATTTGGCGATGAATACAAATATATTATGAAATGTATCAATTTTGCGCTTGATGATAAGGATAAATTTGGCGGATTCATCATTACGGCCAAAGACTCCGGCAATATTGTCGGTGCAGTTGTTGTAAACAAAACAGGAATGGGTGGTTATATCCCCGATAATATACTTGTTTATATTGCCGTACATAAAGAATACCGTGGCAAGGGCTTAGGCAAAACATTAATGTATAAAACATTCGAAGTTGTTGATGGAGACCTTAAACTTCATGTTGAACCTGAAAATCCTGCGAGGTATCTTTATGAAAAACTTGGATTTACAAGCAAATATTTAGAAATGCGACGACCAAAACAATAAAAAATTATGTCCGAAATTTTATTAAACAGAAAAAGTCTTGCCAAAAACTTTGAGTTTTTGCAAAATTTGTTCGAAAAAAGCAACATAGAATGGGGTATTGTCACAAAGCTTCTTTGCGGCAATAAACAATTTCTGGAAGAAATCATCCAGCTTGGTTGTCGCGAAATGCTTGATTCGCGCATAAGCAATCTGAAAAAGATCAAGATGATAGACCCTGCGGTACGTACTATTTACATAAAGCCACCACCGCACCGGAGCCTGAAAAACGTGGTTAAATATGCTGATGCCAGTTTCAATACCGATTATGAAACGATGAAATTGCTTTCTGAAGAAGCACACCGGCAAAACAAAATTCACCAGGTTATCATTATGATTGAAATGGGCGATTTACGCGAAGGTGTTATGGGTGAAAACCTGGTCAATTTCTATGAAAAGGTTTTTGATCTCCCCAATATCGAAATCATCGGGCTGGGGACAAACCTTAGCTGCCTTTACGGTGTTATGCCTTCGCCTGATAAACTGATACAGCTTACCCTTTACAAACAAATCATCGAAATTAAATTCAACAGAAGAATACCATTTATATCAGGCGGGTCGTCTGTAACAATACCTATGTTGCTGAAAAAACAACTTCCGAAAAATATTAACCATTTCAGGATAGGCGAAACTTTATATTTTGGAAATAACCTGATTACAGGCAAAAAAATAATAGGTATGCGTGATGATGTTTTTTCTTTTTTTTCCGAAATCATAGAACTTATTGAAAAACCCCTGGTACCGGAAGGCGAATTTGGTGAAAATCCATCAGGCGAAAAATTTGAAGTCAACCCTAAATATTACGGAAAAAAAGCATGGCGGGCACTTCTGGATGTCGGGCTGCTCGAACTGTCGCCAGATTTTCTCGAACCATTCGACAAAAACATAAAAATGGCAGGCGGAAGCTCCGATATGCTCGTTATTGACCTTGGCAAAAATCCAAAAAAATATAAGGTTGGTGATTATATCAAGTTTAAACTCAAATATATGGGTGCTTTAGGTTTATTTAACTCCGACTATGTAAGCAAAAAAATTAAATAAACTGCCACAAAAATTCTCTACCTTATCCTGTCAGCAGAGCGAACCAGCCTCTCATCCCTTCGAATAGCCCTGTTGGCAAGAAATATCAAAATTATTGAAACAAAGGGGAAAAAAATGCCTTCACGATAATAATCTATATCTTTAAATAATTGTGCCTCAACAAAATCTATGTAAACAAACGATAAGACTATCAATGTTAAAAGCAGTAAAATATTCATTCTGCCCAAACGTATCTGTAATACACGCTTTTTGTATTTAAATGTGGCTATTATCGTAATAA
>PWZB01000016.1 GCA_003567625.1 Bacteroidales bacterium
ATTTTTGAGAAAAGGGTTTAACTTTGAAGGCGATAGCGGAAAATGAACCAAAGACATCCATCATCGGACAAGTGGGATATATACGGAAGTCTGACGGCAAACTTCCGTATACGCACACGTTGGGTGCAAGTGTAAAAAGACAACGACCCGACAGAAAGTTACGGGCAGAAAAACAGAAAAAGTAAACCATTTTGACAGGTTACCAAAGACATACAGACCATATAACAAACGGACAACGAGTAAGCCAACACTCATTGCCTTCGCTTCTGTATTTTTTATTTTTCCCACCGCACATTTTTTTAATTCAATTTGCCAACGCACAAATGGCACATTGGCTTTTGCCCCAATCGCACAAGCCGACATACTGGCAAAATCCAAAGAGCCATTTTTTGCCCACACACCAAAGACAGACAATCCTATGAAAATCTATATCAAAAATATGGTTTGTAATCGCTGCATATTAGTAGTGAAAAATGAATTGGAGCGAATTGGATTCAAACCAACTGGTTTGACATTAGGTGAAGTTGAACTAGAAAGAGAAATTAATAATGATGAAAAAGCAACTATCAATAATCATTTACAAACTTTCGGTTTTGAACTGATTGACGACAAGAAAAGCCGACTGATAGGGCAAATCAAATCATTGATTATTGAATTAGTACACCATCAAAACAGCGAACTAAAAGCAAATTTATCAGACTTATTAAGCAGCCACTTACATCACGATTACACCTATTTATCTAATCTCTTTTCTGAAGTTGAAGGAACAACTATTGAGAAGTTTTTTATTGCCCAAAAGATTGAAAAAGTAAAAGAACTCTTGGTATATGACGAATTATCATTGAGCGAAATTGCACATCAAATGAACTATTCGAGCGTTGGCTACCTAAGCAATCAATTTAAAAAAGTTACCGGATTAACCCCCACTCATTTCAAAGACATTAAAGATAATAAACGCAAACCATTAGACGAAGTGTAAAAATTACAAATACTATCCAAAATCTGGTAACAGGTTTAATATGTAATGTTGCGACCTTTGTACAGAATAAAAATTAAAAGGTATGGCAACAAATATCAATGAAATTCTAATACCGCTTGAAGGCGTAGATAGTGAACATTGTGCCTTGATTGTGGACAAAGGTATTGCAGAGCTCAAAGGAGTTTCGTCACATCGGGTAGAACTCAATAATAAAAGAGCAGTTATCCAAACCACCAATCAAGAAACGGTTTCAGAAGCCATTAAAACAATTCGTGATTTGGGTTATGGAGTAACTACCGTAAAGAAATCGTTTCCTGTTTTGCAAATGACTTGCGCTTCCTGTGCTGTGAGTGTGGAAAGTATGCTCAAAGCCCAACAAGGAGTAGTTGATGCAAGCGTAAATTATGCGAATGCAAAGGTTTCCATTGAATTTATTCCCGGAATTGTTCAAACCGAAAGTTTACGCAGTGCGGTTCAAAGTATTGGCTACGATATATTGATTGACGAATCAGCTTCAAATGATGAAACCGTAGAGAATATTCAAAAAGAGAAGTTTACCAAATTAAAGAAGAAGACTTATTGGGCTTTGGCTCTTTCCGTTCCGGTGGTCATAATTGGAATGTTTTTTATGAATATGCCTTATGCCAACGAAATAATGTGGGTATTCAGTACACCTGTTATTTTGTGGTTGGGACGAGATTTTTACATCAATGCGTGGAAACAAGCGAAGCACCGCTCTGCCAATATGGACACATTGGTGGCATTAAGCACCGGAGTGGCTTATATTTTCAGTGTTTTCAATACTTTGTTTCCGCACGTTTGGCACGAAAGGGGCTTACATGCGCACGTTTATTTTGAAGCAGCTGCGGTAATCATTGCTTTTATATTGTTGGGAAAACTTTTGGAAGAAAAAGCCAAAGGAAATACTTCTACTGCGATTAGAAAACTAATGGGCTTGCAGCCAAAAACCGTAACCATCGTCCACGAAGGCGGACATCAAATGCAAGTTCCCATTGAACATGTAGTCATAGGTAATACACTTGTTGTAAAGCCCGGAGAAAAAATAGCTGTGGACGGAACGGTGGTAAATGGCAACTCTTATGTAGATGAAAGTATGTTGAGCGGTGAACCTATTCCTGTATTGAAAAACGAAAACGACAAGGTATTTGCAGGAACGATTAACCAAAAAGGCAGCTTCCAATTTAGGGCTGACAAGGTAGGCAGCGAAACAATGTTGGCTCAAATCATTAAAATGGTGCAGGATGCACAAGGTAGCAAAGCCCCGGTTCAAAAATTGGTCGACAAGATTGCCGGAATCTTTGTACCTATTGTGATTTTAATTGCTATTGCAGCATTCATTGTATGGAATGTATTTGGCGGTGAAAACGCATTTACTCAAGGTTTGCTGGCATTGATAACCGTTTTGGTTATTGCTTGTCCTTGTGCATTGGGGCTGGCAACTCCAACCGCTATAATGGTAGGTGTAGGTAAAGGAGCCGAAAAAGGAATCTTAATTAAGGATGCCGAAAGTTTGGAATTGGCTAAAAAAGTGAATACCATAATACTTGATAAAACAGGTACCATCACTGAAGGAAGACCTGTTGTCACGAACGACTTTTGGGCGGATGAAAATGCAGAATTAAAACAAATCCTATACAGTATAGAAAAACAATCCGAACATCCATTGGCAGAAGCAGTAGTTACACATTTGAAGGAACAAAAGACTATTTCTATTTCAAAATTTGAGAGCATCACTGGCAAAGGAGCAAGAGCAGATGCCAATGGCGAAACTTATTACATTGGAAACAGAAGACTCATTGAAGAAAACAAAATCACTTTTGAAAAGCAAATTTCCGAAAAAGCCAATCAATGGGGAAGTGAAGCAAAAACGGTGATTTGGTTCGCAGATAAACAGAAAGTTGTAGCGGTCTTAGCCATAGCTGACCAAATTAAAAGCACTTCTCAAAAAGCCATTCAGGAATTACAACAATCAGGCATTGAAGTGTATATGCTTACAGGTGATAATGAAACTACTGCAAAAGCTGTATCTGCAAAAGTTGGAATTAAACATTACAAAGCAGAAGTATTACCTGAACAAAAAGCCGAATTTGTAAAAGAATTACAAGCGAAAGGTAAAGTAGTGGCAATGGTGGGCGATGGCATCAACGACAGCACCGCTTTGGCACAAGCAGATGTGAGTGTTGCTATGGGAAAAGGAAGCGACATAGCGATGGATGTTGCAAAAATGACCATCATTTCATCAGACCTTGCTAAAATTCCCGAAGCAATTCGATTATCAAAATCAACAGTAAGCACCATTAAGCAAAACTTGTTTTGGGCATTTATTTACAACTTGATAGGTATTCCAATTGCAGCCGGAATATTGTACCCAATCAACGGGTTTTTATTAAATCCTATGTTGGCAGGTGCAGCAATGGCATTGAGCAGTGTGAGCGTGGTAAGTAACAGTTTACGATTGAAATATAAAAAATAAAGACAGTAAATCTCACAAAACAATTCAAAAATGAAGTAACATTGAAAGTAGATAATCTTAAGATATTTGCATCATTAATGTTTAACTTTGAAAAATTTAACAATGAATACAAATGATAAAACCCTTAAATTCAAAACCAACATCAACTGCGGTGGATGTGTGACTAAGGTTACTCCCTTTCTTAATGACGAAGATGGCATTTGCCATTGGGAAGTGGACACTACCACCCAAGATAAAATCCTTTCTGTATATTCCGAAGGCATTACTGAAGAAGAAGTAATTCAGAAGGTACAGGATGCAGGGTTTAAAATTGAAACACTAAAATCAAAATAATATGAAAAAAGTAATCACAGCAACAATTCTTTTCACTTCTATGTTTTTTGCTTCTTGCGGAAATAGTAGTAATGAGAAAACAAAAGAAAATTCAACCGAAGAAGTTGAAACAGCAATGTATCAATGCCCGATGAAATGTGAAGGCGAAAAAATGTATGAAGAAACAGGAACTTGTCCAGTTTGTAAAATGGATTTGGAACTTGTTTCGGACAAACAACATCAGCACAAACATTAATTAGATGAAACTATTCCGCAACACTGACAAACTGGGAACAGCAGGGTTATTTATCATTGCGATATTTTCGCCCTGCTGCTTTCCGTTGTTTGCATTTGTTGCATCGGTATTTGGCTTGGGTAGTTTTGAGCTTTTTGGTGGATGGACAATGTGGGTGTTTCAGGCAATGGTTCTGGTGACAGTCATTGGACTTTACATTTCATATCGAAAGCATAAATGTTTATACCCCTTATTAACAGCCATACCTAGCGGACTTCTTATTTTCTATGGTTACCATTTTAACGATAGTGATCATTGGGCCTACTTCCTATATGCAGGGATGTTTGGATTATTAGTCGCAACAATTTGGAACTATAAAAGAAACAAATTACACGGAGAATGTGGTACTTGTGCAACATACGAAGGAAAGGAAGTCGAATTAAAATCAACCATTACCTGTCCGAATTGTGGACATACGATAGAAGAGTTAATGCCGACAGATGCTTGTCAATATTTTTATGAATGTGAGAACTGCAAATCGGTTCTAAAACCAAAACAAGGTGATTGTTGTGTTTTTTGCAGCTATGGGACAATGAAATGCCCTCCAATACAAGCAAATCAAAGTTGTTGTTAAAGTATGATATTAAACTCAATCATAAAATTCTTCCTCGAAAACAAGCTAGTTACCACGCTGCTGTTGGTTTTGTTTGTAGGCTGGGGAATTGTAACAGCACCATTCAATTGGAATGTGGATTTTCTGCCGAGAGATCCTGTTCCTGTGGATGCCATTCCCGATATAGGCGAAAATCAACAGATTGTTTTTACTGAGTGGATGGGCAGAAGTCCTCAGGATGTGGAAGACCAAATTACGTATCCACTTACAACAGCTTTATTGGGTTTGCCGGGAGTAACTTCTGTGCGAAGCACTTCAATGTTTGGGCTTTCTTTCATTGCCATCATTTTTAATGAAGATGTAGAGTATTACTGGAGCAGAACACGAGTTTTAGAAAAGCTTAACTCCCTTTCTTCGAATATGCTTCCCGAAGGTGTCTCACCCACTTTAGGTCCTGATGCCACAGCTTTAGGGCAAGTGTATTGGTACACCTTAGAAGGCAGAGATGAAAACGGCAAACCGTCAGGTGGTTGGGATTCTCACGAGCTAAGGAGCATTCAGGATTATTATGTAAAACTTGGACTGATGTCCTCCGAAGGTGTCTCGGAAGTAGCATCCATAGGCGGGTTTGTTAAGGAATATCAGGTTGATCTCGACCCTGTGGCAATGAAAGCTCACAATGTGAGTATGATGATGGTAATGGAAGCCATCAAAAACAGCAACCTTGACATTGGTGCGAATACCGTTGAAATGAACTTGGTGGAATATTATGTTCGTGGCTTAGGATATGTAAAAAATCTACAGGACATTGAACAAGCAGTTGTAAAAGTTACGGATAACATACCGCTTCGAATCCGTGATATTGCCAAAGTAAACATTGGCCCAGCTCCTCGTGGACACAGTGGTTTTTTGGATAAAGGTGGTGTAGAAGCCGTTGGCGGTGTGGTGATTGCACGTTATGGCGACAATCCACTCAAAACCATCCAGAACGTCAAAGACAAAATCAAAGAAATCAGTCCGGGATTACCTTCCAAAACCCTTGAAGACGGAACAGTTTCAAAAGTTACCATTGTTCCCTTTTACGACCGAACCGAATTGATTTATGAAACGCTCGGAACGCTCAATGAAGCCATCAGTCTACAAATACTAATAACCATTATCGTTATCATAATAATGGTGTTCCACTTGCGGGCATCTTTAATGATTTCTGCTCTTTTGCCACTTGCTGTATTGATGTGTTTCATAATGATGAAATACTTCAATGTAGATGCCAACATCGTTGCACTTTCAGGAATTGCCATTGCTATTGGAACAATGGTGGATTTAGGTATCATTCTCAGTGAAAATATTCTCCGACACACGGATGAAGCTCCACCTGAACAACCACTTATTACAACGGTTTACAATGCCTCCGCAGAAGTTTCATCAGCTATACTTACTGCTGTTGCAACCACTATAGTAAGTTTTCTACCTGTATTCACATTACAAGCTGCTGAAGGAAAACTTTTTGGTCCTTTGGCATATACCAAAACCTTTGCATTGATTGCGGCATTAATCATAACCCTCTTTATGATGCCCGCTTTTGCTCATTGGTTGTTTTCACTTAAAACTTCAAGAAAGTTATATAGGGTAGTATTGAATACACTGCTTATTGTTTTTGGCATTATCACATTATGGTGGTCAGTTTGGGCAGGAACGGTGATTTTACTTTTAGGCATAAACAATCTCTTTGCTCACTTTGGAGAGCAACAAAAACTTCCAAATTCAAAACTCAACCATCTGTTTTCAAAACATCACAACACACTTACTATTGCCATAGTAGCCGTTTCCGTTTCGTGGTTATTAGCTCAGGAATGGATGCCGTTAGGAGTTGCCAATAGTTTGCTTATTAATTTTCTCTTTATTGTTATCATAATCGGAGTTGTTTTAGGTGGATTCAAACTTTTCATCAAGTATTATCCATCTATTTTGAATTGGTGTTTAGAACACAAAAAAACTTTCCTTCTTTTCCCCATTTTAATTATTCTGCTTGGAGTAAATATATGGCTTGGCTTTGATAAGGTTTTCGGATTTGTCCCTAAAATGACCGAAAAGGCAGGATGGAATATTCGCACAACATCCGTTTGGAGTTCATTATCGCACACCTTTCCGGGGATGGAAAAGGAATTTATGCCTGCTTTGGATGAAGGTTCGTTTTTGTTGATGCCTACTTCAATGCCTCATTCGGGTGTTGAAGCCAATATAAAATATGTGCAACAATTGGATATGCGAGTACAATCAATTCCGGAAGTATCAATGGTTGTTGGCAAAGCAGGTCGTGTAGAAAGTGCCTTAGACCCTGCTCCTGTCTCAATGTTTGAAAATATTATCCTTTACAAAACTGAATACATCAATGATGAAAATGGTTATCCGATTAGATTCAAAATTGATAAAGAAGCTAATTTTCTAAAGGATGAAAAAGGAGAACTCATTCCTGATAAAAATGGTCAATATTTCCGTCAATGGCGTGACCATATCAAAACACCTGATGATATTTGGAACGAAATAGTTAACGCAACGAATGACATTCCCGGAGTAACATCTGCTCCTAAATTGCAGCCCATCGAAACCCGTTTGGTAATGCTCCAAACAGGAATGAGAGCACCAATGGGAATAAAGGTTTTTGGCCCTGATTTGAATAGCATTGAAGAATTCAGTTTAAAAATCGAACAACTTCTTAAACAAGTTCCATCGGTTAAACCTGAAGCTGTGTATGCCGACCGTAGTTTGGGAAAACCTTATTTAGAAATTGATATTGACCGCATTGCCATTGCTCGCTATGGATTAAATATAGCCGATGTGCAAATGTATTTGGAAGTGGCTTTGGGCGGAATGCCGTTAACAACGACCGTTGAAGGAAGAGAACGCTATAGCATCAGGGCAAGATATGCAAGGGAATGGCGAGATAATCCCGAAGCAATGAAAAAAGTTTTAATACCAACACCAACAGGACAACAAATTCCATTGGGTGAACTGGCGACTATAGATTACAGACCGGGCCCAATGATGATTCGGGGTGAAAACACCTTTTTAGTTGGCTATGTGCTTTTGGATAAACAAGATGGTTTTTCAGAAGTTACGGTAGTGGAAGATGCTGACAATTTCCTGAAAGACAAAATTGCCTCGGGTGAATTAAAAGTGCCATCGGGTGTGAGTTATCAGTTTTCGGGAAGCTATGAAAATCAAGTAAGAGCAGAAAAACGATTGGCTATAGTAGTGCCTTTGGTCTTGGCTGTGATTTTCCTGATTCTCTATTTTCAGTTCCGTTCTGCTACCACTTCGCTAATGATTTTTTCGGCAATTGCTCTGGCATTTGCAGGTGGTTTTGTGATGCTTTGGTTATATGGTATTGATTCATTTATGGACTTTTCACTTCTTGGAACTAATATGCGAGAACTCTTCCAAATGAAAACCTATAACCTGAGCGTAGCTGTTTGGGTGGGATTTATAGCCCTATTTGGAATTGCAACGGATGATGGCGTGGTTATTTCGACTTATTTGATGCAAAGTTTCAAAAAACATAAACCTGAAAATATTAAGGAAGTTAGGAAAGCTGTTTTAGAAGCAGGTATAAAAAGGGTAAGGCCGTGTTTAATGACGACTGCAACAACTTTATTGGCATTGTTGCCCATTTTAACTTCCACAGGTCGTGGAGCAGATATTATGATACCAATGGCAATACCCGCTTTTGGCGGTATGGCAGTGGCTTTGATTACTTTATTTGTTGTGCCGGTGTTATTTGCTGCACGAGAAGAATATCAAATTAAAAGAGCTACAAAATGAAAAACTGGATAATCTACATATTACTAATTCTGGTTTATTCAAGTAATGCCTATGGTCAAACTTTGAATGAATATTTAATCATTGCAGCAGAAAATAACCCGAATTTAAAATCAAAATACTTTCAATATCAGGCAGCCTTGGAGCGAGTGCCTCAGGTTGGCTCATTACCTGACCCGCAATTAGGTTTTAGTTTCTTCATTATGCCAATGGAAAGATATATGGGAAACCAAGTTGGGACGATTTCCTTAATGCAGATGTTCCCTTGGTTTGGAACATTAGGAGCAGCCAAAAACGAAATGACATTTATGGCAAAGGCAAAGTTTGAAGAATTTAATGAAACCAAATCAATGCTGTTTTATGAAGTTCGGGCGAATTGGTATGCCTTGCAATTATTGGAAAAGGAAATTGCTATCACCAAAGAAAACATTGAACTACTAAGAACAATGGAGCAAATTGCTCTTACCCGATTCAAAAGCGGTGGACAAAGCAGCAATAATTCCGGTGGTTCAGGAAATATAAGAAGTTCGAACAATCCAAGCACCAATAGTTCGAGCACTGGAATGGGTGGTATGAATATGCAAGGACAATCATCATCCCCAAATTCTCCTACCCGAAATATGCCCCAAATGGGTGAAATGGAAAATATGAACAGCAGTGGTAGTATGATAGATGTGTTGCGTGTTCAAATGGAAATTAACGAATTGCAGAATAATCTTGCATTATTGGAAGATACCAAAATCCCACTCATTGCCCGATTTAATCAATTACTAAACCGGGACAAAAATGAACCTGTAATATTTTCAGATTCAATAATGGCTGCAACAATGCCGATTTCACTTAATGAAATTCCTGACAGTATCAAAAACAATAACCCATTGCTAAAAATGTTGGAACAAGATGAACAAGCATTCATTTCCCAAGGAAAAATGAATCAGAAAATGGGCTTGCCAATGATTGGGTTGGGTTTGCAATACGATATTTTTCAATCGAGAGCCAATAGTGAGAGTATGATGAACGGGCGAAATATGTTGATGCCGATGGCAACTGTAACCATTCCGCTTTGGCGAAAGAAATACACGGCTTCTGTAAAAGAATCTGATTTTATGCGTCAGTCCGTAATAGAGCAAAAACAAGAAGTAAGCAATCAATTAATGGTGAATTATGAAGATGCTTTGAAAGATTTTAAGGATGCCGACCGCAGGGTAAAACTATATCAAGAACAAACTTCATTAGCAAATCAGGCATTGAATATTTTGATTGTGCAATATTCAACCGAAGGAAGCAATTTTGAAGAAGTATTGAGAATGCAACAGCAACTTTTGGATTACCGATTAAAATATTTAGACGCACTTATTGACGGAAACATTGCCGTTGCAATGATGGAAAGATTAATGGGGCGATAACCTAAAACGAATTGAAATGAAACGAATATTTGAAAATAAGATTTTGCAATTCAGCTTAGTGCTGATGGTGGGTTTGTTTTTTGGTTGGCTTTTATTTAAAGGCAATCATAATTCTAAAATCACACATAATCACGATCATAGCAAAGAAACGACCTACACTTGTTCTATGCACCCACAAATCAGGCAGAATGAACCGGGGAAATGTCCGCTTTGCGGAATGGATTTAATTCCATTAGCTCAAAATTCAGGCAATGGTGAAAGCAACCCATTTGTGTTTACAATGAGTGCCGAAGCAATCGCTTTGGCAAATGTGCAAACCCAAAAAGTAAAAACAGTTTCAGCAGAACACGAAGTTTACTTAACAGGTAAAATTGCCATTAATGAGCAAAAGTTAGCTGTAATCACGGCTAATTATTCTGGCAGAATTGAAAAATTATTTATAGACTTTAAAGGGCAAACTGTAAGCAAAGGTCAAAAATTAGCAACCATCTATTCACCTGAATTGGTTACTGCACAAAAAGAGTTAATCGAAGCTGCAAAATTCAAAGAAGTTAATCCGGCACTTTACAATGCCTCGAAGGAAAAATTACGCTTGTGGAAAATTACTGAAGCACAAATCAGTGAAATTGAAAACAGCGGTATCGTTCTGACAGAATTTGACGTGTATGCCGACCAGTCGGGAGTAGTTATCAGAAGAGATATTTCAAAAGGCGATTTTGTAAATAAAGGAAGCGTTTTATTTGAAATCGCTGATTTGAGCAATTTATGGGTTTTATTAGATGCGTATGAAAGCGATTTGGCATTTATGAAAGTTGGTCAAAAAATTACTTTGACTGTTGCATCACTTCCCGGAAAAGAATTTACGACAAACATATCGTTTATAGATCCTCTAATCAATCCACAAAGTAGAACTGCTGCTGTAAGAGCCGAATTAAACAACACACAACAACTTCTAAAACCTGAAATGTTTGTCAAGGGCAAAATCAAAGCAAACCTATCTGTTTCTGAAAAATCATTAGTAATCCCAAAAACAGCTTTACTGTGGACAGGAAAACGCTCTATTGTCTATATAAAAGTTCCAGATTCGGAATTTCCATCATTTGAAATGAGAGAAATAACTATCGGCGCATCTTTGGGTGATTATTACATTGTGGAAAGCGGATTAACCGAAGGAGAAGAAATTGTCACAAATGGCGTATTTGCTATTGACGGAGCAGCACAACTCAATGGTAATTACAGTATGATGAATCGGGCAGTTGATAACACAATTGCCGTTCCTGAAAAGTTTACCGAACAACTAACAGATTTTGTTAACCAATATTTTGAACTCAACAAGAGTTTAGTTCAAAGTGATTTTAAAATGACACAGACTAACGCCAAAAAGTTGGAAACCAGTTTGAGTAAAATTGATATGAAGTTGCTTGACGAAGAAGCACACGATGCTTGGATGGAGCAGTTTTCTACACTAAAAAAACGAATTGGACAGTTGCAAACCACTAAAGACATCGAGAAACAACGAGAAATATTTTCAGGTCTTTCAAACCAAATAATTGAAATCGCAGAAACATTCGGACTAAAGATAGAGACCGTTTATGTAGCATACTGCCCAATGGCATTAGACGACAAAGGTGCATTTTGGTTAAGCGAAAATGAAGAAATTAATAATCCCTATTTTGGTGATAAAATGCTAAGATGTGGTGAAGTGAAAAAGAAAATAAGAACAAAAAGCACGCAAGGAACTAAAACAAATCAGACACAAGGGCATCAACACTAACCCACCCTATTTGCAAGCACATTGCCAAAGCCGCACAAGCCCAAGCACAGACCAAAGCTTTGTCAAAGAGCTTGCAAAGCCAACGCAGAGAAAAATTGTTTTTAAAAAATTTCCCGACCCTTAAAAAATAAATAACGCAACTCACAGCCAAAAGACAATAACACGAAA
>PWZB01000155.1 GCA_003567625.1 Bacteroidales bacterium
AAATATTAAAATAATATAGGAAGTTCAGACGAAATTATGTTTGATGAAAATACATAATGCAAAGTCTGGTTAAATTCATTTTTATGAGCAAATCAATCAAATTTAAATAGCCACAGCGTATACAGGCGGTTGCTGTCAGTGGCGTGACAGTGGCTCGTTTGACAGAGACGTGCATATTGAAACCATTGTTCTTCGTAGAAAATTTAGCGGTAAAATCGCCACCGAACAGCAACCGCCAAAACGTTAGCATTCATTCCCCACATCAGACGAGCCGATTAATTTCTCACGCTAACGTCAAAAAATGGAGTTTGAAAAATGATAAAAAGGATAAGTTTGAAAAACACTAAATAACTGATTATCAACAACAAAATTTGACGTTAGTCAGAATTCGGGGTTTAAAATGAATTTTTAAAAGCAATCATGATAACGAAAAAAGGAAGCGAGCTCGATTTATTAAATGGTGTACATTCACCTTTTGGTGGAAACTCAATCAGAATTCTGGGCCGGGCACATTTTGAAAAGCTGAATGGTGGAGCTTATGCTACCCCGCAGAGAATAATATCTAATAGCAATGCATATGTGCCTCTTCCTTTTTTAACGTTATAGAGAATTTTTACACAAAATCAGAACAAATGATTGAAAATAGGGAAAGGAATTTGCGATAATTAAAATCAAACATTTTGTTCAATATTTTTTATATAAAGTATGCTAAATGTAGTTAGCCATGAAAAGCAACAATTGATACATTAGTACACATAATCTTATGTTTTTCTGAAGAATGAAACCAAAAGAGATCATTGTAAACGACAAAATGCAGCAAGGGTATCGCTATATGCTGACGAAGCCTATAGGCCGGTGCTTTCATCCGGACTTCTCTCCTGACCTCACTCCAAAACAAATGCTAGAGCTGGGTGTTTTCGGCGGGAAGTACATGAACGATTGCCACAGTGAGTTTCCTGCGTCGTGGTTCGAAAGAGCGAAACTGTCCCCAAAAAAAGCTGATCCGGAGGCCAACTATTTCAAGGTGAATGCTTCCAGGCCACTCTCATATTGGATTGAAAAGGGCTGGATCAGGCCCCAGGACCCGAGGGGATGGTTTCAGTGGTATTGTCGATACTATATGGGCAGGCGTTCAGAAGATGATGAACGCCAGATCAAGAGGTGGAAAGCAATGCAACGCCACGTTGCCCAACTTAAAAAACACTGCAGTAAAGGAGACCTGACATGCAGGCCTGTACAAAGACAAGCTCTCTTGCATTGGGCATATGACAGCAGAAAAATATGATCCCCGAACAAGATGATGAGCATTGAATATTTTACGAGTAACTACTCATTGCCTGGCAAGCCAGTATAGAGGACGGATCAGAGGCAACCGGTTGCAGGATTTTTTCAAATCCCTGTCGCAAACCGGCCGGTAGTTAGAAAAAAAAATATAAAAAGGCTGCTATTGTTAAACATCAAAAATCGCATTAAAAAAAATCCTTAAATTAGCGTCTTTAAAATAAACGGTTTGCAGAAACAAAATAAACAAATCATTGGCCACAGGTATTTCCAGGAGCTTTTTAATGAAAACTACAGCTCTCTTTGCCGGTTTGCAGCCTCGTTTGTAAATGACCCGGACAGTGCAGAAGATATTGTTCAGCAGGTTTTTATCAATCTTTGGAATACTAGGGAATCTATTGATCCCCAAAAACCTGTTAAATCATACCTTTTGACTTCTGTAAAAAATCGTTGCCTTAATTTTATCAGAGACAAGAAAAAATACAGAAGCTATTTTCTTGATATTGAGGCTGAAATGGAAAACCCTGTTAGTGAAAAAGACCTTGCAACTGAAAAATATTTGAATGAGAAATTGAAAGCCGCTTTAGACAAGCTCCCTGAAAAATGCAGGGAGATTTTTGTTTTATGCAGATTTGAGGATATGAAGTATAAACGAGTTGCAGAAAAGCTTGGAGTATCACAAAAAACGGTTGAAGCACAAATGTCTAAAGCATTGAAAATAATGCGGGAAGAATTAAAAGACTTGTTTGTAATTCTTTTATTGTGGTACTTATCGAATATGAATTAATTATTTTTTTCATGCCAGCAAAACTTGTAAGGGTATAACAAGGACTAAGTGTATAATTAATAAATGGGTAAAGAACATAAAAATATAGATTTTGAAGAGCTGGTTGGCAAATACCTGGCCGGCAGCGCACTACCGGATGAGGTAGAGTCGCTGGAATCTATTGTCAAATCTGATGAACAAAAGAAAAAAAAGTTTTTTGAAATAAAAAAAAGCTGGTCTCTTGCCAAATCTTCAAGATATAAATTTGATACAAAAACAGCCTGGCAAAAAGTAGAAAAAGAAACTGTCAGACCCGATGAAAAGGTAAAACCTCTATACCCCTCAATTTCTTATGGTAAAAAACTATTAGCCGTTGCCGCAACAATATTATTGTTAATAGTTGGTGGATATTTAATTTTCAATTTTATTCAATACCGCGAAAAAACTATCGTTGCAGAGCTGGAGCCAACGCAACATGTACTTAGCGACGGCACTATAGTCAGCCTTAACGTCAACTCCACTCTTAAATACCCGGCAAAATTTAAAAGAAATGAGAGGAGAGTAAAACTTGAAGGTGAAGCTTTCTTTGAGGTGGAGGCTATTGATGATAAAACTTTTATTGTTGAAGCCCGGGGAGTAGAAATACATGTATTGGGTACTTGTTTTAATGTTAATGCATGCAAAGATAAAGACATTGTTGAGGTAACCGTGTATAGCGGGAAAGTCTTAATGATAACTCCGGACGGGCGGCAATTTGAACTTAAAGCTGGTGAACACAAAATATTTGACAAAATAGAAAAAATTGTTTTTGAAGAAGAAGTGATTGACCCCAATATTATCTCATGGAAAACAAGGTTGCTGATATTTGAAAATACTGATTTGAACTATGTTTTTGAAGTAATCTGCAATACATACCATATTGATATCGTAATAAAAGACCGGGAACTTGAAGGTTGCAGGCTTACAGCTACTTTTGACGACAGGCCGCTTGAGGATATATTGGAGATCATTAAGGAAACTTTTGATTTAAGGTATTTTCACTCGGATGAAAAAATCCTGGTAACCGGAAAAGACTGTGAATAAATAAATTTTAAATCTCCTATTGACTTGTCATGTTAAAACCGCTAACATTATTTATTTGCATGTTTATGTCTTTGACAGTTTTGTCTCAGGAGCCCATATTATTACAAAAGAAAATCACACTTAATTTAAAGAACGCTTCATTGGAAGAAATTCTTCAGGCAATTGATAATGAAGCATCCGTTCATTTTTCTTATGACAGCAAAATAGCAGATTCAAAAAAAAGAATTGATTTTATAGTTGAAGATCAATCTCTTAAAAACACCCTGGATCAGTTATGTCACATTTATAATTTGGAATACCGGCTTGTAAGGCAGCAAATTGTTATAAAAGAAGCAAGCCCTGCTGATGACACGCAACTTGTAAAAAGGTTCACTATTAGCGGGCATATAAGAGATAAAGAAAGCGGCGAAACACTACCCGGAGCCACAGTTATTATTAAAGACACAAAAACCGGTACAATTAGTAACGCATACGGTTTTTATTCAATAACCCTGCCTGCTGAAACATATGAGCTTGTTTTTAGTTTTGTAGGTTACGAAAAAGCTCATAAAGAGATAGAACTAATAAGTGACAAAAGTATTGATGTTGAGCTTGAACTTCGCACCTTAAGCTTAATGGAAGTTACTGTTGAGTATGACAAGCAATTGGAAGATATGAAAAAAAGCCAAAGCGGGTATTTGTCATTAAATCCTTCCGTTGTTAAACGTTTCCCCGAATTTGCAGGTGAATCAGACCTCATTAGAAATCTCCAAACTTTACCAGGGGTGCAAACTCATAGCGAAGGCTCGGCATTCTTTTTTGTGAGAGGAGGAAACAAAGATCAAAACCTGATTCTGGTTGATGAAGCACCAATATACAATCCTGCACATCTATTCGGATTTTATTCTGTCGTTATTCCTGATGTAGCAAAAAGTATAAACATTTACAAAGCCGACATCCCGGTAGATAAAAGCGGAAGGCTATCCAGCCTTATCGATATTCAGACCCGGGATGGTAATATGAAGAAGATCAGCGCCGAAGGGCTTCTTAATCCACTGCTTTACAGACTGTCACTGGAAGGACCGATTGTCAAGGACAAAGCCTCTTTTTACACTTCCTACAGGCGCTCAAACTTCAACTGGTTATATAAAAATGAAACCCCTGGAGCAGACCTCTATTTTATGAATTTAAATACTAAGTTAAACTGGAAAATTAACGATAAAAACAGGCTCTATTTTGCATTTTTTTATGGCAAAGACAATTACACAAACAAGGAATCGGAAACAGATCCTTTAACAGGATTACAATGGCATAATTTCACCTCAACACTTAGATGGAATCATATATTCAATAACAGGCTGTTTTCCAATGCAACTTTATATGTTAGTGATTACAACTATGCCCTTCTGACAGGGCTTGACCCATGGCAGTCAGGAATATCAGACATTACCTTCAAATATGATTTTTCATATTTTGCATCCCCCGATAAAACAATCCTCTTTGGAATGTCTCTTACCGAACATGAAATAAATGCCGGAAACATGAGCCCCGAAGAAGGGGAGCAAAATACATATATCCCCACGGTAACTGCAGGCAAGGCTTTCAATGCAGGCGTTTATTTCAGCAGGGAAAAGAGGATAAATGATAAATGGTCATGGAAAGCAGGCTTGAAAATCCCTGTTTGGAATCACAAAGGGCCTTTTACCGCTTATGAATTTGATGAAAACTATAATGTAACAGATACCTTGTTTTATGACGAAAGAGAAAGCGCGAAAACATATATTAACCTTGACTGGAGGCTTAGCGCAAAATACAATTTTAATGACCATTCTGCACTTAACGCCAGCTTTGGCAACTATAACCAATACCTGCATCTTATTTCAAACTCAATAAGCCCTCTTTCTTCATTTGAAATTTGGATGCCAAGCGGACAAAACATAAAACCACAGAAAGCCAGGCAATTGACATTTGGCTATAATCAACTGATGAGTTATAATTTCGAGTTTTCGGCTGACCTCTTCTACAAAAAAATGCTAAACCAGATTGAGTATGTCAATCATGCCAATCTTTTATTGAACCCCTTGCTTGAAAGAGAACTGCGTTTTGGCGAAAGCAGATCATACGGATTAGAAATTTCTTTGCGAAAAACAAAAGGGCGCCTTACTGGTTGGCTTAGCTATACATACTCGAGAGTTTATAATATATTTCCGGATTTAAATGAAGGGCAACCCTACCCGGCATTTTATGACAGGCCACATGATTTTTCAATTTTTCTTTCCTTTGCAATTACAGAAAGACTTAACATGTCAGCTAACTGGATATATTATACCGGCTCTGCCGTAACTACGCCTGTCAGCTTTTATTATTATAACGACAACCTTGTTCCTCTTTACGGCGAACGGAATAACGACAGGCTGCCAGACTATCACAGGCTGGATTTGTCTTTATCATTAAAATTAAGCAAGGCTCAAAGGAGATTTCAGCATAGCCTCAATTTGTCAATATACAACCTTTATAACAGGCATAATGCAGTATCAATTAATTTCAATAAGGTTGAAACAAACGACGGGTATATAGTTGTGCCTGCTAATTTGTACGGAACACACGAAGTATTGAGCACACAAAAATACATGGTGGGAATTATGCCCTCAATTACATACAGGTTTAAATTTTAAAACCGGTAATTTTTTAAATTATGAATATGAACATTAGCCTCAAAAAAAGATCTTTATTAATTGCAACATTACTGTTGTTGATATCTTCAGCTTGTGAAAAGACAGTAGATTGGGATTTACAAACCGAAGAAACAGACACGATTGTTGTTGAAGCCATAATTACTGATGAGCATAAAACCCAGGAAATCAAGCTTAGCAAAACCATTTCCAACATGAACGATATACCTGAACCTGTTAGCGGCGCAAAAGTGCTGGTCTCTTTCTCCTCTTTTGAAATAGAATTTTTGGAGTCTGAAATGAACTCTGGAAGTTACTATAGTGAAGTCCCTTTCAAAGCCTCTTCAGATCAGATTTACAACCTGAGCATTGAATCTGATGAAGAATTTTATGAAGCACAAACTGTGCTTGTTCCTGTTTACCCTTTTACTCCGCCACCTTTTTCCTATAATGAAGAGCTTGGCTTGTATACCTTATATTTTAACACATATCAATACAACCCTATCGAACAATCAATGATTGAAATAGAAATTGACTGGAGCCATTTGCCAGGATATTCTGACCCGGATTCATTATCCCGGGCAAAAATGCAATACTTTTTTCTGAAAACCCTGGACGTCAGTTATATTGTATTTCCACAAGACAAGGAGCAAGTATATTTTCCGGAAGGAAGTATAGCAGTATTTACGAAGTACTCACTAACTGATGAATATGGAGCGTTTCTCAGGGCACTTTTGATTGAAAGCCAATGGCAGGGTAGTGTTTTTGAAGGTGCCAGGGGAAACATTCCCGGAAATATCTCAAATGATGCCCTGGGTTTTTTTACCGCTTGCGGCATCTTAAGGGACACTGTAGTTGTCGGGGAATAGTTTTGCTTTTTTCTTACCATAAAAAGAAAGCAAATAAAATATTTGTTTTTTCTCTTATAAGGGTATTTTATTCTTTATGTGTATTATAAGTGAAAAGCAAATTTCAAAAACTTAAAACTTAGTAAAATGAAAACACAAATTGTAAAAACAACAGCAAAAAGAGATAACAATGTTTCTTTATTTAAAAAAACATTTAAAGTATCTCTTTCTTTTATTTTAATCACCCTATTGATCTCTTTCGCATCATGTGAAAAAGACGATATTGACAGTCCCGTTAAAAGCATTATTCCTTCCCGGTTTAAAGTTGACATTCCCCAAGCCATCAGTTCACAGGATGTAAATCTAAAATTAAATAAAACCGGGAGAGTTGATACATTGATGGGAGATGACATTTATAAGCATTTGCGTACTTTTGTTAAAGCAGGTGAGGATGCAGCTGATCTAATGGAGAATATTCTTATCTGGATAGCTGTACACAACCTTAACCGTCCGATGGAAATCAGCTTTATAAGTGATGAAGACGGCCGCAAGAAACATATAAGCATTGTTGAAGATGTTATTTTTGAAGACATCAACTGGCAATACCGGCTTACTATGACAGATATTGAAAATGAAGATGAAGCTAATGATGAAATTGCAATGCAAATTTTCTGGAACTTAAATCCGATACATGGCATTTCAATTTTAAACTTTTATAATCTGAACCGTAATACTGATAAGAAATATAAAGATACGCATTATCGTGTTGAATACAGTGAAACCGGAAACATGAATTATGACAAGCATATGATTGTAAGTTTGAGTGATTTTCCGTTGCCTCCAGCTGAGAATGATATTTACCGAATATCAACACTTAAAATGTTTGCCGGGAAAACCGGTGATATGGTAAGCTTGTATGGCAACACACTTCATCCGAATGCTAAATTCTTTACAGAGCAGGAAGGTTTCAACTGGGCGTTTGTTGCAGCTGCATCCGAAAGCCTTGACATTGCCGTTGCCGAAGTGGGGCTGCCTCCTATGAGCCTTGATGCTGACGACCGTTACACTTTACTTGAAAAGTATTCTGTTAAAAATGTACTTCGTGAGCAAATATTGCTAACATGGCCAAATATTGACCCTGATGTTCTCAATGATTATCTCTACCATACTAAAGCACCGGGTTACTTTGATAATAAAGGGTTCGTTCAGGGCGGCTCAGCTCCATCAAATTTATACAAGCCCTTAGAAGAAGAAATATTACAATTAACTCCCTACAACCCGGAATATATACTTAATCTGAGTGTGCAATTTGATTATTAATTCGCTGGTTTATAAATGTATTTAAAGAGGCTGTATTAAAAGAAATGTTTAAAATCTTTTAATACAGCCTTTATTGTTTGTATTTTTTTTGCATTTTGATTCAGTAAATATTAACGGCAACTCGCACCTTGTTTTTTTGTTAAAGAACTTATATAAAGGATTTTTTTAGATATGTAAGCACTGATAACATTATTTAACTCATGAGATTAGTAAGGAAAATCCCGGCTATGAAGCAGCAGAAAAGATAAAGCCTAAATGTGCAATATAAGTTGACAGGGTTTGACAAAAGAAGAAAAATATTACTCAAAGAATAACTATATAAAAAATGAATGCTGAAGTTAATATGGTCGAATTCTGCAGAAGGGAGCTAGCTTATTTGACTTAAAAAGTTGGTAATCCTAAAGGTAAAGAGCTTATCATCTTGGCAAGTCATTTAATAAGAGCTTTTTGATGCATGCCGGAGCTAAACGTAAATCATTACCGAAGGTAATAAACTGTCATCCATGGCTCTTTGAGGGGTTTGGCATGAAATTCCCCTTGACTGAACAGATTGTACGAACTGTTGTGGCACATGCTGTAAGTAAGAATTGAACGTTTTTTATGTTAATAAAAAGAAAATTCTTACTTTTGCTGTTTGATGTAAGGGACGTTAGCTCAGTTGGTTTAGAGCGCATGCTTGACAGGCATGAGGTCACTGGTTCGAATCCGGTACGTCCCACTCAAATACCTGAGAGCTGCAACTATAACTGGTTGTGGCTATTATATTAATAGTAACCCTAATAGAAAAGAAAAAATACTCATGGCAGAAAAAAATCTTGTTTATCGTGGAAAATCAAAAGATGTTTTTAAAATAACAGAAGGGCAATTTGCCGGCAAGTATCGGCTGGTTTTTAAAGATGAAGCGACAGGTTATATAGAAAAAGGGAAACCTGTATTTGATCCCGGATACGATACCGTTGTCGGAAATATCCCCGGGAAAGGTGCTATAGCTTGCAGATTTGCAACACACTTTTTTAAACTACTTAAAGAAAAGAACATTCCTTCACATTACATTGATACAATAAAAGAAAATGAAATGATCGTGGAGCCTGCTATCCCGCTCAACATGCCTGCAGAATCACCGGAGTTTCACGGATCAGCCCCGCTGTTAAATCTCGAGTTTACCTGGAGAAATAACGCAACAGGAAGTTTCTGGAGAAGGTATCCCTTTGTGAAACCATGTAAAAACCTGCATAAAGTTGTTGAAACATGGACAAAAGGAGATGTTGACGTTCTTATTACATTGGAAGCATTGGAAGAAACAGGCGCAATGAGTAAAGATGAGATCAATTATAGCGTTGAACTTGTAAAAAAAATTGCTGAAATTGTTTCGAAAGAATTCAAATCAAAAGGGCTACATGTCATAGACGGTAAATTTGAATTAGGAAGATTGAAGTACGGGGATGGAAAAATTGTGATAATTGACGAAATATCCCCGGATGTATTGCGTGTGTGCAAAGGTTATTCTCCCGATAAAAAAGGCAACTGTACAGTATATGAAAAATGTGTTCTAACCAATTATTCTGATGACGGTAAAAGAACAATTAAAAATAAAAACCAGGTCTCCGCTGCTGATTTTATAAATGTTTTTTTGTAATAAATCCGGCCCGGACAAGCCCAATTTCCTGGATGATACACTTTTAATAATCGAAGTAAATAATAAAAACTGCAAAATTGAACCGAAAAATCAATTATTGTATATTTGGAAAACATGAAATCAATGGGTTTGAATCTTATACGTAATGCCTGTAATTCAAAAAGGTAAATTTGTAATTTATGATTAATCTTTTTATTTGCATACTATAAAAAAAGTATTTATCAATAATGATTGTTGAAAAAACATTAATGATGATGAAAAACATTAAATTACAAGTTTTACGCTGTTTGTTTAATTCTGAAATGTCAGAATAAACCTGTTTTTTTTAAAAAAAATCCTGATTTTAAAAAAAAAATTATATATTGTGCTGACTTGCTAATTTGTTGAGAATTGAAATATTTTGTTGTTAATTAAAATTTATTGCACTGTTGAATGATTCTTAAAATTCAATTTTATTTGTAATCATAATATTTTTGACATGGTTTTTAATTCAACATAAGCACATTATTTTTTTAATTAACTAATGAAAATGTTTAATTCCGGAATGGAGCATCGCTATTTTGAACAATTATTTTTCATCAACAGATAAAGAATGAAAAATAGATAAATAATAGTTTTAAACATTTAATAAGATTATTTTATTAAACACGTAAAGTTTTCATAAGAAAAAGTTATCCTGTAAACAGCGTATGCGAGGCAGGTTATTGAAATAATCTTAAAATAACGGGACAGACTTTCCCCGGTGTAATAAGACGGGGCAGGTATCTTAAAAATAATAAACAAATTATTAATATATGAAAAATCTTATCATTGATCCGACAAAAACTTCATTTGGCATTATTTTTAATGCCAAAGAAGCTACTCTCAACATTTCTGGCACTTCTTACCCTGATAATGCTATTGAGTTTTTCAGACCAATTTTAGACTGGGTAAAAAATTTTACTGAAACCAGGACTGATCCTCTTTTGTTACAGTTTAAAGTGAATTATTTTAACACCAGTTCTTCCAAGTATCTTTTAAAGATGCTTGAAATGATAGAGAGTTATCATGCCAAAGGCAATGGAGTAGAAATTATCTGGCATTATTTTGATGGGGAAGAAGACATGCTTGAGACATGGAAAGAGTTGATAAACGAACTGGAATTGCCATACAAGGTTGAAATGGACTGATACTGGCAGAATTTCTTTTATATCGGCCTGTTTTGCTTATTATAATTATCGAATGTTTTTTTAGAAGTTTCTAAACTAAAACTCTTATAAAGATGAAAGAAAATTCACATGATCTCACAGAGCAATCAGAAGTGTTTGAATTTATTAGTATAGGTGACATGATAAATCAAACACTTCAAAAAAATCCGGAAAAGGAAAACACAAATGCACCTGATTGTCTTTCAACGGGATTTTGGGAAATTGATAAAATAATATCCGGTTTACAAAAAGGGCAGTTGATTACCATAGCGGTCAGACCTGGAATGGGAAAAACTGCTTTTTTATTATCTATGGCAAATAATATAGCAATCAAGAACCACCATTCGGTTGCAATTTTTTCTTCCGAACGTTCAAACCAAAAGATTACAAGCCGGATTATAGAAAGCGAAACAGGTATGTCTATTTACAAACTGAAGGACATGAACCTGAAGAACAGCGAAAAAGATCATATACTTAATATTATCAGTAACATTGCAAAAGCGAAGATTTTTCTTGATGATACTCCTTCTCTATCAGTCAAAGAGCTGGTTAAAAAATCGCGTCAATTAAAGTTTTTTAATAATATTGACCTTATAATTATTGATTACCTTGAGCTTTTAAGCACTTATGCTTCAGACAGCGGGAGCAGGGAAGAGCAGCTTAATACTATTGTGCATACTATAAAAGATATAGCCAAAGAACTTAATATTCCTATAGTTCTTTTTTCTCAGCTTCAGGGATATGGGTTTGGATACAACTTACTTCAGAAGCCTTCAATAACAGACATTCCCGTTTTCCTTAGCGAAGTCTCGGATGTTGTCCTGTTTTTACACCGTTCTGATTTTATGATTAAAAACCCTAATGAAAAGGAAAATGTGGAAATGATTGTTGCCAAGTATAATAATAAAAATCACAATACAGTCGTGCCATTGAAGTATATAGAGAGCATTGCAAAATTTGCAAACAGATGAAATAATTAACAAAATCCCGGTAATTGGTAAATCAAATGAAGTATTGGCTGGCTACCGGTTTTTCTTTACACTTTAAATATTTTATTATAATATGACATTGACAAATGAAACTGAAATAAAAAGGCAAACATTGATTGAAATAGCCCGAAAGATGATGGTCGCTGCCCGCACGGCTCCAAAGGCACGTGGTGCAGACAATCTTGAAATAGTTATGTTGACCGGCAACCATATAAAAACCTTAGCCGAAAAAATGGAAGAAATTGGTATAAAGGAGGATAACCATATTTTTTTGCGTGACTCGAAAAATGTACATGATTCGGCTGATGTTGTTATTTTGATCGGAACGTATTTGAAATCGGTCGGATTAAAGCTTTGCGGTTTTTGTGGTTTTGACAATTGTGAACAAAAGGATAAACATCCTGATATCCCATGTGCATATAATACAGGTGACCTGGGTATTGCTATCGGATCAGCAGTCAGTATGGCTGCCGATTACAGGGGGGATAACAGAATTATGTATACTATCGGATATGCTGCAAGAGAAATGAAGATATTGAACAGTGATGTAAAGATAATTTATGGGATCCCTTTGAGTGCTACCTCAAAAAATCCTTTTTTCGACCGTAAATAGAAAGGTAAAAAAAGGCGGAATCTCTTATCCCGCCTTTTTTGCAGTTTTTATATTTATTATTTTGTGTTGTATCAGCTTTTCAACATTATTTTACTTCTTCATAATCCACATCTGTTACATCGCCATCGTCGCCGCTGTCCCCTTTATCATCTTTTTTGGTTTCAGATTTTTCTTGAGCCTGGGCATCATCAGTGCCTTGCTGGGTAGCTTTATAAAGTTCTTCACTTGCCGCTTGCCATGCACTGTTCAATGCTGCCATTGATGTATCAATAGCTTGCAGATCGCGATTTTTATATGCCTCTTTCAGTTCGCCCAGTGCTTTATCAATAGGCTCTTTCTTTTCTGGCGGTATCTTATCGCCAAATTCTTTCATTTGCTTTTCAGTCTGGAATATCAGGCTGTCAGCGGCATTAATCTTATCCGTCTCTTCTTTGATCTTCTTATCTTTTTCAGCATTGGCTTCCGCTTCTTCTTTCATTTTCTTGATTTCTTCTTCTGATAGTCCTGAAGAAGCTTCAATACGTATCTCTTGAGATTTTCCGGTTGCTTTATCTTTTGCTGATACGTTCAAGATACCGTTAGCATCAATGTCGAAACTTACTTCAATCTGGGGCACGCCTCTTGGAGACGGCGGAATGCCATCCAGGTGAAAACGCCCAATAGTACGGTTGTCTTTTGCCATCGGCCTTTCACCCTGTAATACATGTATCTCAACTGATGTTTGATTATCGGCTGCGGTCGAAAAGATCTCGGTCTTCTTTGTCGGTATTGTGGTATTGGCTCCAATAAGTTTTGTCATAACTCCGCCCAAAGTTTCAATACCCAAAGACAGCGGGGTTACATCGAGCAACAACACGTCTTTTATATCACCGCTAAGGACGGCTCCTTGAATTGCTGCTCCGATTGCTACAACCTCATCAGGATTTACACCTTTCGATGGCTTTTTACCAAAAAAGTCTTCAACAAGCTTTTGTATTGCAGGAATACGTGTAGAACCACCAACCAGTATTACTTCATCAATATCAGATGGTTTTAAACCGGCATCACTAAGGGCTTTTTTACATGGTTCTAGTGTTGACTGTATAAGTTTGTCACAAAGCTGCTCAAATTTACTTCTGCTTAATGTTCTTACAAGGTGTTTAGGTATACCGTCAACAGGCATAATGTATGGTAGATTTATCTCAGTGGATGTGGAGCTTGAAAGTTCTATTTTGGCTTTTTCGGCTGCTTCTTTTAATCTTTGAAGCGCCATAGGGTCCTTTTTCAAATCAATACCTTCATCTTTCTTAAATTCATTGGCAAGCCACTGGATAATAATATCATCAAGGTCATCACCTCCAAGGTGAGTATCGCCGTTGGTAGATTTTACTTCAAAAACGCCATCACCAAGTTCCATTATAGAGATATCAAACGTACCTCCGCCAAGGTCAAAAACAGCTACTTTGATATCTTTGTCTTTTTTGTCTAATCCGTATGCCAGTGAAGCAGCGGTAGGCTCATTAATGATACGGTGCACTTTCAGTCCGGCAATTTCACCTGCTTCCTTTGTAGCCTGGCGTTGTGAATCATTGAAATAAGCCGGCACAGTGACTACAGCATCAGTTACCTCCTTCCCAAGATAATCTTCAGCAGTTTTTTTCATTTTCTGCAATATTATAGCTGATATTTCCTGCGGGGTGTATTGTCTGTCATCTATTTTTACTCTTGTGGTATTATTTTCTCCTTTTATCACCTCGTAACTGACGCGCTCTTTTTCTTTGGTCAATGCATCGTAAGGCATCCCCATAAACCTCTTTATAGAATATACGGTTTTCTGAGGATTTATAATCGCTTGCCTTTTTGCGGGGTCTCCCACTTTCCTTTCACCGTTTTCGGTAAAAGCTACCAAAGAAGGTGTAGTCCTTCGCCCCTCACTGTTATTTATTACTACAGGCTCATTGCCTTCCATCACTGATACACAAGAATTAGTTGTTCCTAAATCTATTCCTATTATTTTGCCCATTGTTGTATAATTTTTCTGTTTGGTTTTCAAATTTGTTTTTATCACTGAACCATTCTTCAATGATTATGCCATCTTTGTTTTTTATTGACTTTATTGTAAATATGACATGTTTTGTAAGAATTCCCGGTCAATATATTAATTGGATTTATGCATGCATTGCTCTTTTATTCGCTTGTTTTCTAATGTTTACAGGTTATATAAATATTTTGTCCCGGAATTGTGCCAAAAAGGCAGGTTTGTAAAAAAATTTTTGTTTCGATCATAAGGGCAGAAGACTAATACCGGCAAAAAGCCGAAAGTCATACACAATATTTTTAGAAACGTACTACAAGTTTAACATTAAGCATTCTCCTTGTGAGGTAATTTGGTACTGCATACAACCTGTTTTGCACGTCTTTTATCCACATATAAGAAATTGTATTGTTTATTTGCAGAATATTGAAGACTTCTGCGGTTAACCACATTGATTCAATATGCCGGAGCGGATTCTTTTGAGAAAAAGATGTTTGTTGTCCGATCAACTGCTTTGAAAATCCAATGTCAACTCTCCGGTATGCCGGCATACGAAGTGTATCCTTATGTCGTTCGAAAGTTGGTGGTCCGAAAGGAAGTCCGCTGCCATAAAACATACCCAGATGTACTTTATAGGTCGGATTGCGCGGCAGAAAGTCTTGGAAATAGAGGCTGAAATTAATTAACTGGTCGGTGGGCCTAGGAACATAATCAGACATAACCATATTGCCGTCCGGGTCTTCATACAATATTTTTTCTTCTGTTTTCATCAGTGAAAGGCTTGCCCACGAATCTATGCCGGGAACAAATTCGCCATGCAATTTTAAGTCAATACCGGTGGCATATCCTTCGGCGCTATTTTTGGCATAATAACGTATCCTCACATTATCAAGTTCGTAGGGTATTATATTTTTTAAGTGTTTGTAGTAAACTTCACTGGTAAACTTAAATGGACGATTCCAGGCAATGAAATCAAGATCACTTCCCAAAACAAAATGCAATGATTCCTGTGCTTTGATATCTTTATTCAGATTACCTTCTAGATCGCGCAACTCCCTGTAAAAAGGCGGCTGATGGTATAGCCCTGCCGAAGCTCTTAAAACCAGGTTAGGTCGGTTTGCAGGCTTAAACAACAATGTAGACCTTGGGCTGAAGAGCAACTGGTCATTAAAATCCCAGTAATTACCCCTTATACCTGCTATAAATACAAATTTTCCACGGTCAATATCAAATTCCCAGTTGTTTTGAATATACCCGCTGAACCGGTTTGAAATTAAGTTTTGCCTTGATTGTACAAAATCATTAAGAATTATTTCGTCTTCGGGGTCAGAAGGTATTGAATATCCTGCAGAGTCAATTAATGTCCATTCCCGGAGTCTGTCATAAATATCTTCGTGCTGGTATTTTACACCCCATCTTATGACATTATTATCCATATCCCAGATCCCTTTATGTTGTATATTCCACACAACAGCATTTAAGTAGTTACGTGCATGTTCAAGGAATGCTCCGGCTGCTAAAGGTTTTCCGGTGGGTTCCCCGTAATCATCTTCACCAAAATCGGTACCAACCCTGTGCATCAGGTATTGACCAAATATGTCAAACGTTTCGTTTTCATCAGTTTGAAATATAGAACCTATCAGTTGAAGTTTAAGGTCATCATTATGATCATAGTTTAAAGATAATGCTCCCATGGCAGTTGTAAAACGGTCAACTTCCTGGCCGTCAAAATATACTGTCAGTTGCCTGGGGTCATCAAAATATCCGAAACGGGTTTTTTGAACCTCCGGTTCAAAAAAATAGTTGTTTTGAGAATAATTACCCAGAAAATCCAGGCTCCATTTGTTATTTATAGCATAAGTCAAAAAAGCCTGGACATCGGTGAATGTGGGTTGGTATTCACCTTCAACATCGAGTGTTCCTAACAGATATTGGTTGGTTTTATGCCTTACGCCAATAAGATATCCAAGCCTTTCATCATTAAAAGCTCTGCCTTCAAGGTGTAAAGAGCCTCCAAGCAAGCTCATAGAAGCGGAACCCCCGAAATCACGGGGTGTTTTGTATTTTATGTCAAGAACGGATGACATTTTATCGCCATAACGAGCATCAAAACCGCCTGCAGAGAAATTTATGGATGATATAAGATCGGAATTAATGAAGCTGAGTCCTTCCTGTTGCCCCGAACGGATTAAAAAAGGACGGTAAATTTCAATGCCATTGACATAAACCAAATTCTCATCAAAGCTACCGCCTCTCACCGAATATTGCGTTGTAAGTTCACTGACCGACGATACGCCGGGAAAAGTTTTCAGCAAGGATTCCACACCTGTTAACGGGCCGGGCAATTTTTCTATATGTGTAGGGTCTATTCGTGTAATATGTGACGAAAGCGTATGCCTGTCCCTGATTTCAATATCGGGAAGATGAGTTACCATGATCTCAAGCGTTATATCTTTTTGTTTTGATTCATTGCGTGACAGTATGATATCAACTTCTTTGCTTTTATAACCAAGATATGAATAAACAACAGTATGCTTTTTATCATGCTCAAGATTAAGACGGTAATATCCATTTTCGTCGGTAACAGTGCCAATGGTAGTATTCATAACGGATACGGATACCATTTCCAGCGGTTTATTCTCTTCATCAAAAACATTACCAAACAATACGGCTTCCCTGGCATTAAGATCTATGCCATAAGTGAGGGCTGATAAAATGATAAGTGTACTGAATAAATTCTTCACCCTGCAAAATTATTAAAAAAGATTACTCTTAAATGCAACGCTCCTTCCATTACTATATTTTCTGTTGCTTAATCACGAAGATTTAGACTTATTATATGCAGGGCAAACAAATCCTGCAACTTACAACAATTATTCACTGTTCAGTTCCGGTTTATATAGTTCAACAGCACAGCGTTTTTATATTATATACTGCTAAAACCCCTTGTAATATTTTAATGTATTACACAGGTAAAAATGTTATAATTTTTATTTTACGGGTTAAACCGGGCTAAGATGTGTTATTATAACTAAAGGTTGTTGAAAATATTGTATTTGACAGTGTTAGTTTGTCAGCCATCGCTTCTAAAACGTCCTTCCCTCCATGCTTTAATAAATTCAGCCCATGCAAATGGGTTGAAGATATGCATTGGTGGTCTTTGACCTGCATAATATAATTGCTGTGCATGTTGGTTAACATAATGGCGGTAATTTGCTGCGGCACCCATAGGCATTTTTTGCAGCCGTTCCTTCATTTCAGCTCGTGCAAGGTTTCTCATGGCACGATCATAATCATCGTCGGGTATTTCAGTATGAATAAAAGCGTGCCTGAACTGTTCACGGGTCGGCCACGGATAAATGACCGTTTCATCAAGATGTATAGTATCTTTTGTAAGTAACTGAATAGCTGAATATCTTGATTCCTTCAAAGTGTCAGAAATTACGTAATATGCTCTTTTGTATCCTACGGATGAAAAAACCAAGGTGTCAAGTTCCCTGGCAGGAAGGGAAAAAAACCCGTAGTAATCGGTTGATGTGCCTCTTCGAGTATTTTTTATCATGACGGTTGCGTATGGTACCGGCTTCAAACTATCACTCGTAACTACTATACCTGAAAGCTGAATCACCCTGCGTGAACTTTCCCGGTTATTACCTTCCGATGTTATCATTATCAAAACCGGAAACATAAATAATATTGCCGGCATATACAATTTACGCATATAAGTGCTTTATGATTTAAATGGTTAAATAACAAATTTAGTTATTATAAAACAAATATAGTTGATAATTTAAAATTTAATTATTTCATATGTTCACAATATTAATAAAAAAACGCTGCCTGAAAACAAACAGCGTTAAACTAAAACTACCAATTATGAAAAACTATTTTATATACCCTTTTTCACGGGCTTCTTTCAGGCAGGCCGATATACCTTTCTTGTTTATCATACGTATGGCTTTAGTAGAAACCTTTAATGTTATCCAACTGTTTTCTTCCGGTATATAGAATTTCTTCTCCTGCAAGTTTGGAAGAAACCTTCTTTTGGTTTTAATATTAGAGTGCGAAACTCTATGCCCAAAAATAGGCTTTTTCCCGGTAATCTGACAAACCCGTGCCATGTTTCCAATTTTTTTGTTAATAACCTTATTATTTTCAAAAGAACTGCAAAGAACGATATTTTTTTTCTATTGTACAAGTTTTTTTGAAAATTTCATAATTTCTGCCTGGTTGTTGATTGCCGACTGCGGGTTTGACCCGTAAAATACGATATAATGAAGCGTCTCATTGAGATTCAAAATTATTCTTTGCTAAATTTTCCCGTAAAGCCTGTTTTTCTTTTATGAAAAATATTTAGACACTTTATCCCCGATTATTAATGGCTACATTTGATGCCTGAACTTTCAATTTACAAAATCAGCTGTTTGTAATTTTACAGTCAAAGATTTTTTGTATGTTTGCTATTGGCAATTAATTTTTGAAAAGAAAAAATAATTTACAAACGTTACATCATGTTAAATTTATTATCGTTTTTTTCACTTGATCAATGGATAACCGAAATACTTGAAGGTTTTGGATTAACCGATTTTCATATATACTATTCCAAAGCTGTTATTGCTATACTTATTTTAGCAGGTCTTTCTTTTTTGGTAAACTGGATTGCCAAAAACATAATCCTGGTTTTGATATGGAAGTTTGTTGCCAAAAGCAAAAGCCAGTGGGTTAAATTTTTAGTAAAAAACAAGTTATTCAGGAGGCTTTCGCATTTGGCTCCTGCAATAATCATTTATACCGTAGGGCCTGTGTTGCTGAGTGAATATGAGAGTTTGGCAAATGTGACATACTTGATAACACATATTTACCTGATAATAATAGGATTGTTTTTAATTTATGCTTTTCTTAATAGTATGTCTGAAGTATATAACACTTTTGATATTTCCAAATCACGACCAATAAAAGGATATGTTCAAGTAGTTAAGATAATTATCGGTATTGTTGCTGCTATATTGATCCTGGCAGCAATTTTAGACAGGTCGCCTCTTACCATGCTTGCAGGTTTGGGTGCTATGACTGCCATATTAATACTTGTATTTCGCGACACTATTCTGGGGCTTGTTGGAGGCATACAGGTAACTGCCAATGATCTTGCCCAGATAGGAGACTGGATTGAAATGCCCAAATACGGGGCGGATGGTGATGTTATAGATATTACCCTTCATACAGTATTGGTTCAGAACTGGGATCGTACTATTTCTATAATTCCGACTTACGCACTTGTTTCAGAAGGATTCAAAAACTGGAGAGGAATGATAAGAGCCGGTGGTAGAAGGATAATGAGATCCATTTATGTTGATACGAAAACCATAAGATTCTGCGATGAAAAAATGCTTGCCGAATTTGAAAAAATACACTATTTAAAGGATTATATAAAAACCAGAAAGAAAGAAATTGATGAATATAACAAAAAATATAACTTTGATTCTTCCAATCCTGTCAATGGCAGGCGAATGACAAACCTGGGAACATTCAGAGCCTATATCACAAATTACCTTTCAAATCATCCTTTGGTAAGGCAAGACCTGATATACATGGTAAGACAATTGCAGCCCAACGAAAAAGGATTGCCTCTTGAAATATATTGTTTTGCCAAAACCGTTGAATGGGTTGAATATGAAAAGATCCAGGCTGATATATTCGACCATATTATGTCAATAGTATCATTTTTTGATCTAAAAATATTTCAATATCCATCCGAACTCAATGTAACCCTGGCAGATAAACCGATGGCAGTTATTAAAGATGATAAAGATAATAAGAATAAAAATAAATATTAAAAACGGTTCTATAAGTAGTAACACTAGTGTCCGATTAAAATTATTAAAACTGTTTGTTTTCCTTTAATACCAGACATTACAAAAGAAATTATAGTTAATTGATTATAAACCTAAATTAATTATAGCCACTAAGCATGCACTGAGTTTGCCGAAGTGACTCAAAGACTCTAAGATTCACAAAGACCTGAATTTCTGCACGTTACTCTTCGTGTTTCTTTGTGTTTTAGTGTTTTAGTGTGGCGAGATTAATTTTAATCGGACACTTGTGAAGTAGTAATAATAATTATTCAGAGCTTAACAATTTTTGATGATTTCAAAAATAATTAAGCGAGGCGCAAAACCCCTTTATTTCTGATCTTGACTTTTGGTTATTTTTTTTGTACTTTAGTATATGTATATTAAATGATCCCGGCTTTGAACAATTACTACAAAATATTGGGAGTATCACAAACCGCTAGTTTGGAAGCTATTAGGCGTGCATACCGCGAAAAAGCAAAATCATGTCATCCTGATATTTCTGCCGGCAAAAATTCAAAAGAACAGTTTCAGATTTTAAATGAGGCTTACCAGGTATTGAAAAATGACAAGAAAAGACGTCTGTATGATTACAGCCTCAGCCGGAGCTTTCAAAGGCAAAAAGTTTATTATAACTACGACAAAAGGTCATATCATAAAGCTAATTATAAGCAAAGACCTTATTATGCATACAGAGCAAATAACCCGTCTCAAAAAAGCCATAAATTTGAAAAGACTTTCGATAATATTCTCTTTATGTTTATGGTTTTAGCAGGTATTTATGCAGTTGGTTTCGGGTTTTATAGATTGTATTACGAAAAAATTGAAGGTGTTAACCCGATAGCGGGCATTATCAGCGGAACAATTTTTACTCTTGTTATTGTTGTCACCTGGATAATCAGAACGAGAAAATAAGGAAATATATCATTATGTTATGCCAGTGGTTTGATCCTCTGTTTTTCATAATTAATATTCAGAACTTTTGATTTGTCGCAAACTAAAATGTTGCATTTTAAGATAACAAACATCTAAATACAAAAAAAATTTTTTAAAAAGATTCAATTTTTTAAATTTCAGTACCCAAACAAGCCGGTCTGGCTTGTAATTTGAAATATTTAGAATTTTTGATTCGCTTGTTTTTTCTCGCTTGTTTATTATTTTTTAAAATTAGTTACGACATTTAATTTTGCTTTTCAAATTTTGTAAAGCATTAATTTTTTCGGATTGGAGTAGGGGAATCTGATATTTGTAAAGATCATATGTATAGCAGGTATTGAATAATATCAAACAACTATTTCATTTCTTTTTTACTGTTGCCAGGTAATTGATTAAGAAAATCAGTATAAATCCTGTTATCATTAACGCTAGAACGGGCAGTATCATTGGGCCGGTATCATAGATTTGCTGAAACTGCCCGGGAAGAATATTTTTCTCAAGAAGCGGTACTTCTTCACCATGGATATTCAGCCTGGTTTTCAGCACTTTTTTCCATGGCCACAATTTATTGAGTGAGCCTATCATTAAACCCGCAAGAATCGCTATAGTATAATCATAATATTTTTTCAGGAGCCACGAAACGATATTTGAAAAAATAATCAGACCAACAATACAACCTGCGGCAAAAATTGCAATTATTTCAGTATTTAAATCTCTAACAGCATTAAGAACATATTCATATTTTCCAAGAAGCAGAAGAATAAAGCTTCCCGATATACCCGGCAATATCATTGCACAAACAGCTATACTTCCGCTAAAAAAAACATGATATAATGTTTCGGGTGTGGTGGCAGGTGTTGCTAAAGTTATATAAAAGGCTATTACCGCCCCTGCTAAAATGAAAATTACGGTATAGATGTTCCATTTGTCAATTTTTCTTCCAATATAAATTGCCGAGGCTATTATTAAGCCGAAAAAGAAAGCCCAGACCAGAATCCGGTGATATTCCAAAAGCCAGGATATTAACTTTGCAAGTGAAAATACACTGACTAATACGCCAGAAAAAACAGCTGCAAGGAAGTTGCCGTTTATGTGTTTCCAGGCTGCAACAGGCTTTTTTTGAAGTAATAATTTAATAAATCCAAAGTTTATGGATTTAATACTATCCACCAGTTTTTTGTAGATCCCCGTAATAAAAGCAATAGTACCGCCCGAAACACCCGGAATCACATCGGCGGCACCCATTCCAATTCCCCTTAAAAATAATAATACGCTGTCAATGATTTTTTGCATTTATTTGTATTTTTAGTAACGGGAAACCAGTGATGAGTTTTTTCAAAAAATACTCTTGTCATTTTTCGTTTATTTCTTTTTGAGTTTATATTTTTGATATTCTTCGGGTAAAAACTCAAAAAAAGTATCGCCACGCAGTCCGATTCTTAATGTTTCAAGGGGGATAACATCGAAAGGTGCTATATTGCCCAAATTCACATTTGCACCGATTAGTTTGATAAACCAGGTTTGTTGTTGTTTTAAGGGAGCTTCCCATAAGATTTGTTTGGATGGTATTTTTTTGAGAATGTCATTAATAATAGATGTGTCTGCCGATCCATCTTTTTTATATATACCAACAGTTCCGGTTTCACGTGCTTCAGCTATAACATAACTGCTTCCGGCACTGAGTTCACTTTCCATATGTTCTGACCACTTACAGGGTTCGGTAAAAATATCATCCTCTTTTGCACCAACTTCACTTAGCACGGTATAGTTTTTGGCAAAATCACTAATATAGTTACATTTTACATCATGATCCAGCACTATAGATCCGTCAGATATCTCTATTGCATCAACGTCAAGTTCCCGTATGAATTTTTTATATTCATCCATCAAATTTCGCAAGGCACAAGCCTCAAACAAAGTTCCACCGACGAATACTTTTATATTGGCATCCCGGTAAATTTTCACTTTTTCTTTTGAATGCTTGCAAACCAGGGAAGTTCCAAATCCCAGCTTGGCAAAATCGATAAGGTTGCCGGCGGCAGATACAAGCTCACGTGTTTGCCCTGAACTAAGACCTTTGTCCATCATCATGGTGATGCCTGTTTTCCTGGGTTTACTCTCCCTGTTGGGCAAAAAAGATAGCTCCATAATATAATGTTTTTTTAACGGTAATTTTTTTATGGTTTATAAAGTTCAATTAATTGGACGAAAGTAGAATTATTAAGAATTGCCGGATAACTATTTACGAGATTTTTATGTGCTTCATAGTTAATTATAAGTGCTTCTTCAAGGAAAAATGATGCTTCCTGATTTTTCCCCTGCTGAAAAAGGTATTGAGATACTTTATATAATATCGAGGATTCGCCGGGAAGTTTTTCGTGTGCTTCGTACAATATTTTTACTGCCTTTTGTTTTTGTCCTTCAAAAACGCAGGCTTCAGCATAATTGAGCCAAATATTTTTTTCTTCAGGGTTTATCAGCAAAGCTTTTCTGAAGCATTCCTGGGCCTTATCAAACATATTGCAACTCATGTATGTTTCGGCTAACAAGCAAAGGCAAGCTATATTATCAGGCTCAAGCGACAAAGCTCTTTCAAGGTGTTTTAGAGCGGATTTGGTTTCGCCCAATTCCGAGCAACATATAGCTAACCCCATCCATGCCTCGGCAAATGAATCGTCTTTATCAAGGCATATCCTGTAATATTTTGCAGACTCATGATAATTTTCCATCTTTTCATAACATTCGCCGATATAGTAAAATTTTATTCCGTCCTGCTCATCTTCTCCAATAGAGTTAAGGTAACAATTAACAGCTTTTGGAAAATCATTCATTATGCCATAAACAAAACCTTTGTGAAACCATGAATCAGTATGGTTTTCTTCTATCGCAATTGCATAATCAAAAGCTTCATGCGATTTTTCATATAGACCGGTATTGATATAAGATATACCAAGGTTAAACCATGCCTCAACGGAGTAAGGGTGCTTGTCTATGAGTTTTTTGAAAAAGGATATACTCTCTTCATTCAGACTTAAAAGGTCAAAACAATACGCTGCTTCGTATATAGCAAGGTCATTGTCAGGATTTATCTCCAATGCTTTTCTGAGGTACTCCAGGGTTTTGTTGTAATTGCCCATATTTTCGTACTCGAACGCAATATTGCAATAAACATAATCAGGATGTTCAGCATTGTTAACGGCTTTACTGTATTCTTCAATAGCTTTCTCGTACTTTTTCATTTGAGAATAAATAGCTCCTTTTGTAAGAGAAATATCGGGATTAGAAGGTTCGAGCGATTCCAGCCTGAAAAGAATGTCAAGAGCATTATTCTCTTTTCCGGCGGCAGCAAGAACCTGCGCCCTTTTCAACAGTATAGTTGAAGAAGATGTATGCAAAGATACAGCATAATTTACTGTATCAAGGGTCTTTTTTAATTGACCTTTTAAAAAATAATGGTCAATGATCACTTCAAAATCATCAACATCAAAATATACAGGCTTTTTCTGCCTTAATAGTTCTTCATATTTCTTTATTTGCCAGGGTGGCTTGTTTTGCTTATCAAATATGTTCAGGCTCATAGTATTTGCTGGCAATTATTATAATTTACAATACTTTATATGACCATGGGCATAATAAAAGAACTGCCAAATATTTATGTTGCAAAATTAAGAAAAAAAAAATGCAACTAATCTTTAAAACAAAATTTATTAAAATTAAAATTATCATCAGTTTTTAAAGAGCTGCTAAACAGATACAGTCAATTGCAAAATTTGAAATAGTCGGTATAATTTTGCAATAAATGTATTAAAATATCCGGTTTCTGTTTTAAAAAATTTATTTTTTTTATCAACACAATTACTAACAAAAAGAGATGGCCATATATCCTTGTATTTTAAAAACGATAATATATTTATTGTATTCCGTAAATTTGCAAAAAAAGATTTATTACAATGTCATTAAAGTGTGGAATTATTGGATTGGCAAGTACAGGTAAGACGACCCTTTTCAATTGCTTGTCAAAAAGCAGAGCACCTGCGGGGATTGATGTTGGCGGCAAAACTAATCTTGGGCAGATAGAAGTGCCTGATTACAGGCTTGATAAGCTTTACCAAATGGTTAAGCCGGAAAAAAAGGTGGCAACAACTGTAGAAATTGCCGACATACCCGGCCTGAAAAAAGGTAGTCCGGGGAAAAATAGCGGCAACAGGTTTTTAGCCGACATAGGGCAAACCGATGCTTTGATACATGTGCTCCGCTGTTTTGAAGATGATTCTGTTCCACATGCTGAGGGCAGCATTGATCCTCTACGTGATAAAGAAATTGTTGAGTTGGAGCTTATATTTAAAGACATTGAGACCGCAGAAAAAAAGCTTGAAAAATATAAAAAGGCGGGTAAAGGAGGCGATAAAAAGGCTGTGCATGGTGCTGATTTAATGTCAGCCCTCTGCGATCATCTTGAGAACGGGCAACGTGCCGCTGATTTTCAAATAGATGAAACGGAAAAAGAATACCTGGATGACTGCTTTTTGCTGAGTGCAAAACCTGTTCTTTATGTCTGCAATGTTGATGACGAATCGGCTGTCGAAGGCAATTTTCACTCAGATAATGTCCGAAAAGCATTGAAAAACGAAAATGCAAGCATACTTATTATTGCTGCCAGGGCTGAAGCAGAAATAGCAGAGCTGGAGCATCCTGATGATCGGATTGAGTTTTTGAAGGATATAGGTATTGAAGAACCGGGAGTAAACAAGCTGGTGCGTAAAGCATATGGTATGCTCGACCTGCAAACCTTTTTTACCATAAAGCACAAAGAAGCACGGGCATGGACAATAAGAAAAGGTATGACAGCACCGCAGGCCGCAGGTGTGGTACATACCGACCTGCAACGGGGTTTTATCAGAGCGGAAGTTATGAAATATGACGATTTTGTAAAACTTGGCTCAGAACAGGCATGTAAAAATGCAGGAAAATTATTCATCGAAGGGAAAAATTACGTGGTTCAGGATGGTGATATCTTAAATATCAGGTTTAATGTATAGCTATCCAAACAAGCCACTACAGCTTTAAAGCTGCTTGTTTAATTAACATTTACACTAGTGTTTACAAAAATATAAAGCAAAGAATTACTTTTATGATCCGGATTCGGTTTGGTTTTGTCTTCTTTTATTAATTAAATCCCTGATATTAAACACCAAAGATATAACAAAAGCAACTACGCCAAGTCCCTCGGTCAGCAAATCCACAAAAGTTTGCGAAGGTTCAAGGTTCAGTATTCTTTGAAACAGGTAACTGACATATGAAGCAGGTAAATCAACATGACCCAGTTCCCGCAATACCTGGAAGTGCCAGTCGGTAAAAGGACAATACCCCAGATCACCATACAATATATAACTCAATATTGTCCATGAAGCAAGAGTGAGAACTATTACGATAAGGTTATACAAACGCAAAGGTTTCCAGATCCATCCAAACAAAACAAATAATATCAGTAAGGAATGAAAAACAAGAAAAAACCAGTCAATGAAGTGATGGATAGTAATATTGCTAATGATATATTCCATGATTATTGTTGTCAATAAACAAAGTCTGATTAACCAAAAAAAATAATTTCCAAAATCTTAAAAACCAAAATTAATGAAATAATAGAATAATAATTGATTTTGAGTTAGGGATTTTTTATAAGTTTTGTATTGGGGGTGAACCTATTGGCGGGATTTTTCAGTTTTTCAAGTTATTTTACATGCCAGGTGTATTCAGGGATCAATAAAAAAACCATTAAACACCTTGATGCTATGCGTATTGCATACCGGCTGTTTAATGGTTTTTTATTATTAACCTTCTATTAATACCCATGGATAATCTGTTAAACCATGTCTTTCTCTTACATCTTCTTTTTCTCCACTTCCTCCTTTTTTTCCACTTCCTCCTTTTTCTCTACCTTTTCCTTTTTCTCTATCTCTTCCTTTTTCTCTATCTCTTCCTTTTTCTCTATCTCTTCCTTTTTCTCTATCTCTTCCTTTTTTTCCACCTTATCTTTTTTCTCAACTTTCTTCTTTTCATATTTTTCCGGCATAATACTTTTTGCTATTGCCCGGCTGAAGTCGTACAAGTCGGGGGGTGTTCTTGAGGTAATAAGGTTTTCGTCAATAACAACCGATTTATCTTTATACTTAACCCCGGCTTCTTTGAGTTCTTCCTTAATACCTTCAAATCCTGTTGCATTTTTCCCTTCAAGCACGCCTGCGGTTATCAGCACTTGTGGCCCATGGCATATTGCAGCAACTGTTTTGCCGGTTTCAAAAAACTCCTTTACAAAGTCAACTACTGCTTCATTTTCCCTTAACTTTGAAGGAGCCTTACCGCCAGGAATTATCAAAGCATCAAAATAATCGACCGACACATCTTCAACAGTCTTATGAATTTTAATTTTAAAATCAGAATTGTAGGCTTTGACAATTCCTTTTTCAGGTCCTATCACAACACTATGTATGCCCATATTGGCTAAATAACCTATTGGCATGTAGGCTTCACCATCATGAAAGCCTTCAGTTACCAGTACGGCAACCTTAGCCTTTTTTTTCCATACTTTTTCCGGTTCCTCAACCTCTTCTGCAGGACAACCGGAAAACATCATAACTAAACTAATAATTGGAATAAAAAATAGTTTTCTCATAACTTTTTGATTTTTTGTGTTTAATATTTTAATTTATTAACCATCTTTATGTTTTAATATAATAACAGAGACCATTTTTTTAGTGCAAATATCTCAAATAAAATGTGAATCTTTAAGCCAGATAAATACAGGTACCTAATAAGATTAACGCAAAAAGACAATTAAATTTTTCGATGTAAATATAATACATTTTTTACAAAAAACAAAATAACAGGAAATCAAATTACAGCAATTGTGAATTCAATTGGTAAGTGAAGTGCGATAAAAAGTAATTAAAACAAAGAAAATCAGAAAAACTGATTTCCTTTTTTTTAATTTATTCATATCAAATCCATTTCAGGCAGACTTTTCATGGTGATTTTTGCTTTAGGATTTACTGTTTTGAATCTTAGAGATTCCATTTTAATTGGTTTTAGCAAATAATGAAAAATGATTGCAGAAAAAAGCCGGGCAAGTGACAGATAGTTGGGGATGTACAACATGTTATCGTTGCCGTTACTTTTCCATTACCATCTGGCAATTATTACAGTGGGATATTCCCGTGTTTTCGTGGGGGGTTGTTTGCTCTTTTGTTTTGTGTCATTTCCAGTGCCTGGATTAATTTTGGCCTGGTGTTGCGAGGCATAATGATCTCATCTACATATCCATGTTCGGCGGCTTTATATGGGTTGCAGAACATTTTTTTGTATTCTTCAATTGCTTTTTTTCTTTCTTCTTCCGGCAGTTTGCGGTAGAGTATATTAACTGCTCCTTCGGCGCCTATAACGGCTATTTCTCCGGCAGGGTAGGAGAAATTGACGTCGGCACCGAGGTGTTTTGATGCCATCACGACATATGCACCACCATATGCTTTTCTTGTAATAAGGGTAATTTTGGGCACGGTAGCTTCGGCGTATGCATATAAAAGTTTGGCTCCATGCTTGATAATTCCGCCATGTTCTTGTGAAACGCCGGGCAGATATCCCGGCACATCACAAAGCGTTATCAGTGGAATATTAAAAGCATCACAAAACCTAATAAATCGTGCTGCTTTGTTTGAGGCATCAATATCTATAACTCCTGCCAGGACATTGGGTTGATTAGCTATTATACCTGCCGGTTTACCGCCCATACGGGCAAATCCGGTAATCATATTTTGTGCAAAGAAAGGTTGAACTTCAAAAAACATGTTATCATCAATAACGGTCTCAATGATATCTTTCATATCATAAGGCTTGTTGGGGTCGTCAGGGACCATAGTCTGAAGTTTTTCTTCTTTTCTATGCGTTGAATCGGTACAAGGTTTTACCGGGGGGTCTTCCATATTGTTAGACGGAAGGAAGCTTAACAGTTCGCGTATCATAATCATTGCCTGCTGGTCATCATCGGCTCTGAAATGAGCTACACCGCTTTTGGAATTATGCGCCGTGGCTCCTCCCAGTTCTTCTTTGGTAACTTCTTCGTGTGTAACTGACTTTATTACGTCAGGACCTGTAATAAACATATAACTGGTATTGCGTGTCATAAATACGAAGTCTGTAATAGCGGGTGAATATACTGCACCGCCGGCACATGGGCCTAAAATAGCGCTTATCTGGGGTATAACTCCTGAAGCCATTACGTTTTTGTAGAAAACATCGCCATAACCTGCAAGGCTTTTGACACCTTCCTGAATACGTGCACCGCCACTGTCGTTAAGGCCAACGATGGGAGCCCCGTTTTTCATTGCCAAGTCCATTACTTTTATTATTTTATTTGCATTGGTCCGGCTAAGAGAACCACCAAATACTGAAAAGTCCTGTACAAATACATAAACCAACTTTCCGTCAATTTTTCCGTACCCGGTTATAATACCATCGCCGGATATTTTTTGTTTATCCATGCCAAAATCGGTGGTTTGATGAACCACAAACTTGTCAATTTCAACAAATGTACCTGCATCAAAGAGTTCTTTAATTCTTTCGCGTGCAGTTTTTCTGCCTGAGGCATGGATTTTATCTATCTTATCTTTGCCACCTCCAAGTTCGGCTTCCGCATTCTTTTTCTCTAATAATTTATATTTTTCCTCTGACGACATAATAGGGTATGTTTTCTTTTTACTCTGGTTAACTATTCTATGACCACCATAACCTGGTTTGCTTCTACGTTTTGTCCTTCATTTACATTTATCTCTTTTACAACACCTTCTTTCTTGGCTTTAAATTCACTTTCCATTTTCATGGCGGAAATTATTAACATAGTCTGTCCTTTTTTCACTTTATTTCCGGGTTTTATAAGAACATTAACTACCCTGCCCGGTATTGGTGCAATTATGACGTTTTCATCATCATCTTGCTGTGAGTGTTGCCTGTTTCGGAAATATTTTGTTTCGGAGTCTATTATTTCTGCTTTGAAAAGGTTTTTAAAGGAGTTTACTTCATATGTACGAATATTTCCGCTCTCTATGAGTTCCATGTTGTATGACTTGTTATTGTGCAAAATGGAATAATTCCCCTTTTCAAGTTTGGCAACATTAACATTGTATTCAACGCCATCAATGTTGACAATTACGGAATTCCCGTTTTTGTTTACGAGCATAACATTGGCTGTACGCCCGTTGACTTTAATTTCATATGACATAGCATCAGATTTTCATTACATTTTTAACCCTGGTATAATCTTTCCAGTTGTTACGTATATATTTTAATTCTTTTGGTGAAGATTGTTCAATTTTTTCGAGGTATTCAAGCAAGGCTGCGATCATTACCATATCTTCAGCGGTTTTGTCCACAGGTGCTTTACCCATAAGAAACTTATGGTTTTTATCAATAAAATGTGTATTGTAGGTGCCATTTATAAAATCGGGAGTGTTCACAATTCTTCTCAAAAAGGGGAGAGAATTTTTTACGCCTATTATCCTGGATTCCCTCAAGGCTCTTTTTAATCTGCTGATCGCTTCGGGGCGGTCTTTACCCCAAACGATCACTTTTGCTATAAGCGGATCATAAAAAAGGGGTATTTCAAAGCCTTTATATACATATCCATCAACTCTTACGTCGTTTCCCCTGGGTTCTGTGATATGTACTACACGTCCGGGTGCGGGCATAAAATTATTTTGCGGGTCTTCGGCATAAACACGGCACTCTATTGAATGGCCAAATTGTTGCAGTTCTTCTTGTTTGAGTGCAAGTTCATTTCCGTTGGCTATATTGATTTGCTCTTTTACGAGGTCAACACCAACGACTCTTTCTGTTATGGGGTGTTCGACCTGCAGTCTTGTATTCATTTCGAGAAAATAGTAATTAAGTTGCTCATCAACTATAAACTCTATAGTGCCGGCTCCGGCGTAGTTAACGGTTTTTGCGGCTTCTATTGCGTGTTTGCCCATTTCTTCCCTTTTTTCCGGGGTTAAAATAGGCGAAGGTGTTTCTTCTATGATTTTTTGATGTCGTCTTTGTACGCTACATTCGCGTTCAAAGAGATGTATCACATTTCCGTGATTGTCGGCAAGTATTTGAAATTCAATATGGTGTGGGGAATCTATGTATTTTTCAATGTAAACCGAGTCGTTGCCAAAAGCAATTTTAGATTCCGAACGCGCAGAGCGTATGCTTGAAGTGATATCTTTTTTCTTTTTGACAAGTCGCATCCCTTTTCCACCACCCCCGGCAGAAGCTTTGATTATTACAGGGAACCCAATTTCCTCAATAATTTTTATGGCTTCTTCATCGGAAGTGATTTTTTTTCTTGTTCCGGGTACTATCGGAACGCCAGCTTTTATCATCATTTCCCGGGCGGATATTTTGTCACCCATTTTTGATATCGCACCGGGCGAAGGGCCGATGAAAATAAAACCTTCTTTATGACATCGTTCAGAGAATAAAGCATTTTCAGAAAGAAACCCATAACCAGGGTGAATAGCATCAACATCAGTTGCTTTTGCTGCCTCAATAATATTGTCAATGTTAAGATAACTTTCTGATGAAGGTGAGGCCCCAATATGAACCGCTTCATCAGCATAACATACGTGCATTGATTTGCGGTCAGCGTCCGAATAAACAGCTACTGTCCTGATATTTATTTCACGGCATGAACGCATTATACGAACTGCTATTTCGCCACGATTGGCCACCAGTACTTTTTTTATCATGTAAGCCGGTTTGGTTGATGCAAAAATATGAGCCCAAAAGTAGCAATCTTTTATTTAAACTTACAAAAAAAAATGAAAAAATTTATACAGTTGTTTTAATTAATTGTTAAGTATAGGCTTAAACAGTTGACTAAAAGCAAACAACATTTTTATGGAATAATAAAAAAAATGATTGGCAAAAAAATATTATGAATATTATTGTTTTTTGTGATATAAAAGTTTTAAGATTAATTATTTTACATATAAAACAACTATTCTTTGTATTTTCTTATGAATTCTTCAATTTTTTCAACCATTGATATTGGACCTGTAAACAATGGTGATCGTTGGTGAAGCGCTTCAGGCTCTACTTCCATAATACGGTTAAATCCATCGCTGGCTTTTCCTCCGGCTTGTTCGGCGATAAATGCTATGGGATTACACTCGTAAAGTAGTCGTAGTTTGCCGCTGGGGGCTTTTTTTGTCTTTGGGTACATAAAAACGCCGCCCCTGATAAGGTTTCGGTGAAAATCTGCAACCAACGATCCTATGTATCTTGAAGTATAGGGTCTTTTGGTTTTTTTGTCTTCTTTCTGACAATATTTTATATATTGTTTTATACACTCATCAAGATAAATATAATTTCCTTCGTTTATTGAATAAATGCTTCCTGTTTCGGGAAACATCATATCGGGATGAGAGAGGCAAAATATGCCTACCGAAGGATCAAGTGTAAAACCGTTAACTCCCTTGCCTGTTGTATAAACAAGCATAGTAGATGAGCCATAAATAATATATCCCGCGGCAACCTGGTTTATTCCCGGCTGAAGTAAGTCTTCAACTTTACCTCCTTCGCCTGCATCGGTTTTACGCCTGTAAATCGAGAAAACAGTTCCTATCGAAACGTTGGCTTCAATATTACTTGAACCATCCAAAGGGTCAATTGCAATAACGTACTTACCCATTTCGGAAAATTCATTTTCAAATGAAATGATCTTTTCATTTTCTTCCGAAGCAATAGCGCAACACTCAGCGCCTCCTTTTAAAGCGGCAATAAATTGTTCGTTTGCAAAAACATCAAGCTTTTTTTGAGATTCTCCCTGAATGTTTTTTTTACCCTCATAACCCAATATATCAACCAGGCCTGCCGCATTTATCTCGCGGTTTACAATTTTGGCCGCGGTTGTTATGTCATTAAGCAATCTCGTTAAGGCACCTTTGGCATGAGGATATTCCGACTGACGTTCTATTATAAACTCTGTAAGTGTTTTGATCTTATAATTTGCTGCCATATCTGAAAGTTTTTTTAAATTTTACCGAAGTAAACAAAATTTTTTGTTAAAATCAAGGCTTTTAATAAAAAAATATTTGTTTGAAACCATTCAGAAATTTTAAATAAGCAATCAATACACACTTTCCCAACTTTCCGGTTTTTGAATTTCCCAATTTTCGAATTTCCCATTTTCTCATCTTCTTCTCTGCTTTCCACTCAACACTTTTCTTAACATATTCAGTGCGGCAGTTGAAGCAATGATCATATTTCTTTCCCGGTTATCGCCAAACAGGAACTTTTTACTGATAAGATGATCATTTGCAGCCACTGCTATCCATACCAGCCCGACAGGTTTTTCATCAGTCCCGCCCTCAGGGCCTGCAATACCTGTAGTAGCAATTGCATAACTGGTGTTAAAGGATTTTTTTATTTCGGCTGCCATTGATTCGGCAACTTGTTTACTTACAGCGCCGTATTTTTCGATCAATGATTTGTCAACATTGAGCTGATTGATCTTTATGTTATTATCATATGCAATTATGCTTCCTGCAAAATATTGAGAAGCCCCCGAAACGGATGTAACCAAATGAGATATCATGCCGCCGGTGCAGCTTTCTGCAATGGAAAGTGTGGCGTGTTTTTCTTTTAATAATTTTCCCACAATACTTTGCATAGTATCGTGGTTTTCGCCAAAAATGTAACCGGGAATTATCTTTTTCAGCTTATTAATTAATGTGCCAACATCTTCTTTTATTTGCTGCTGATTTTCACCCGTTCCGCTGAGTTGCAGCTTTACTAAACCGGGCGAGGGAAGGTAAGCCAATTTTATGTTTGATGGAAACTCTTTTTCCCAGTTGTTTAACTTATCGGCAAGAAAAGACTCACCTATACCGTGTGTCAATATTGTTCTGTGAATGATGAAGTTACCGGTAATTTTTTCTTTTAAAAAAGGTATGACATGATCTTTTACCATAGGTTTTAATTCGAAGGGTACACCCGGCATGGCAATAAAAATTTTATTTTTTCTTTCAAACCAAAGCCCCGGGGCTGTTCCGTTTTTATTACGCAATATGCTGCAATTTTCAGGAACCAAAGATTGTTTACGGTTAGTTTCCGTTACTTCAAGCCCTCTTTTTGCAAAAAATGCTTTAATATCATCCGATACAACCTGGCTTTCAATAAGCCGGGAATTAAAAAAAGTACAAAGCACATCACGGGTATTGTCATCTTTTGTGGGCCCGAGACCACCTGTTATTAAAATTAAATCAGCCCTGCGTTCTGCTTCTGATAAAGCTCTTTCTATTTCTTCTTTATCATCGGATACTATTGTGATCTGCCTTGTTGCAACACCTGTCTTATCAAGGTTTCCGGCAAGCCATGATGCATTGGAGTTTAAAGTCTGGCCTGTTATCAGCTCATCGCCTATAGATATTATTTCTGCTATCATTTATTGAAAAATTAATGTAGTAATATTATTCAGCAGTAATATTATTCAGGTCAAAGTTAATAAGAATTGGGCAACGTGTGGTTTAGTGTACAGGAAGACTAAGGGACTCTTCTGTATAGCTCTTTTAAAGCTATCTGTTTTGAGGCTTGAAGATCAATCCTTCTGAAAACTTAATGACTATATTCAATTTTAAGCGGACAATAGAGGTGTTTTTAGTAAAAAGGATTATGTTGTTTTACCATATGATGTTCGGGGGGTTGAGCTTCCAACCTTAAAAACAGATGTCTTTGCAAAAAAAGCAGCTTGAACACCGTAATAAAAAATACTGTAAGTCAGCGATTTAGAAAGAGTTATGTAGGAACTTTGAAATATTTTATATTAAAAATAAACTTTTACAAGATTGTGTTCAGAATCAATATATATGAACGTACTATTATCAATAAATCGCCGGGGTGACAGGCTTCCAATGCCAGAATCGGGTCTCCGTACTATTTTGTATGAGATATAATTTTTGTTTTGTTTGTCAAACCTGAAAACTGCCGGGTTTTGCTTTTCATCTCCCAAAGTAATCAAAACAAGGATTTGGTTGTTTTCAGTGTCAACAAAAACATCACTGACATTATAATCGGCTTCGGGAAGACCTTCTGCAATCTTTATAACGCCTCGTTTAACAGGCAGGTACATGCTGCTTCCTGATTCCAGATTATCTATACGGCTTGTTAAAGGAAGCATGGCATAAGGATAAGAAAATACCGGATTTGATACTTGGTATCCAAGACCGGAATCAAGGTAAACATCATCAAGCTCAAACGGCAATGTTTCTTTATAAATTAACTTTGGAGGGTCAATGTAAAATTTTCCGATAATTTTATTATTATCACCTTGTGCCCTTACCTTTCTCATAGCAACATAGGCATGTTCGTTATGTATCCAGGCAGAATAATTAGTATAATAATCTTCAGGTAATGCTTCGGTATATAAAAAATCAATAATACCTGAATCATCAAATAAAACAAAAATCTTTACTAACTCAATTGTCAGAGTTTCCGTTTCATGTACCATGGTGGGAAATGGAATATGAACAACACTAAGAAATCTTTCATCATTTCCTTGATAGGAGGTGAAAGGAAGTAATGCGGGTTGCTCCATATTATGTTTTTCAAGAATATCATAAAATTCATTGATATTATGTGAAATTGTATCACCACGGGGGTGTACTGAAAGAAATTCCGAATGAGTAATACTGCCTATATCAATTGTATGTATAGGTTTAAAATCGTTTTTATCAAAAAGGACTATTTTGTTATTTAATCTGTTATTATAAAACAAGAAATCTTCTCCTGTTGAAAACGAAGCATAATTGGTACTTACTAGTGAATCGGGTAATTCTAACAATATCTCTTTTTTAAGTTCTTTCATGCTGTATTGTAACAATTCATAAGAAAAGTTTCGCATTGGAAAACCGAAAATCTGCTGCCCTTCTTTAAATGCAACCAACTCTGATGAAATAATACCATAACCGGTTGAATTATATATTTTGTCTGAAAAAACAATATCATAGTCCTTTTGCAAACGTAGTTTGTTGTCAATAAAGAGTTTAGCCGGACGCTTATCCTTTTCCTGAAATATTAGTTTAACCGGTATGTATTCAGATATGCTGTCAAGTTTATAAAAGTTCGTGTAACTGAAATCACAATCGCCGGTAAACACTTTGACCCAAATACTATCCTGAGCATTTAATTTAGAATTTACAATAAAAACAGCAAGTATCAGTAAAAAAGTTTTAACCTTTTTTTTCATGTTACAGATTATTTATTAGAATAATTGAGTCTGGTTTAAAAAATCTTTATCCACAGATTTACCCCGTAGGATATGTTGTTATCCAACGGGGTATACAAATAATTCACAAATTAATAATTAATTTTCCTCATCTTCTTCCAATGTTATAATAACTTTTTTGTAATCAGGGTATTCTTCAATGTCATAATGTTTCCATTCGTCAATTATTTCCTCTGACCTTCCTAAATGTATTATTATCTCTGTAGGTGTAATTGTAACACATTCCTGATTATATGGGGGTTTGCAAAGAATTTCTATATATCCACCACCCATATACAATAATTCAGCTTCCCCTAGTATTATAACCTCCGTAGCCTTTGCATCTTCAATACTGCTAAAACATGCAAATAAAAATGTAAAAATAAATGAATAAATTATTTTTTTCATGACTTTGAAATTTTGGTTAAATATTAAAAAGGTAATGCAAAAATAAAAAAATTTAAAAAAACAAGCATAAAAATAAAAATATTACAGATTTTTTCGATACCATCAATCAACGCAACCAAAATAAATAACATAAAAAAGTTGCGTGGAACAATTTTTGTCATTAGATTTGGTTTTTTCATTAAGAATAAATTATTTTATTTTGCACGAATAAAATAATTAATGAAGAGATTTAAAGAAAGCGAATTAATAATAGACTCCGACGGCGGTGTTTATCATATAAAACTAAGGCCTGAAGATATTGCCGACACGGTGTTATTGGTGGGAGACCAAGGTCGCGTTGAGACTGTTGCAAAACATTTCGACAATATTGAACACCGGTCGCAAAATCGCGAATTTGCAGCCCAAACAGGCTATTATAATGGGAAAAGGATTACTGTATTATCGACAGGCATAGGAACAGATAATATTGATATTGTTGTAAACGAGCTTGATGCTGCCGTTAACATTGATCTGAAAACACGTACTCTTAAAGATCACCACCGGTCGCTTAAGCTTATCCGGCTGGGTACATCAGGTGCAATACAACCCGATATTGATGTGGATACTTTTGTTGCTTCAGAATACGGACTCGGTCTCGACGGGTTGTTACATTTTTACGAACATGAGCCGGGTATTGTTGAAGATGATATGGTTAGGGCTTTTACGGACCATACAGGGTGGGGCGGAAAGCTTCCCTATCCCTACATTGTGAAGCATTCGGGCGATATAATGGAAACCCTCGCTTATGATATGATTAAAGGGATTACCGCTACGGCTCCGGGATTTTTCGGACCCCAAGGTCGCGAACTCAGAATACCACTCGCGTATTCCACATTGAATAATAAATTAGAAAACTTCAGATTTAATAATAAAAGTATCACTAATTTTGAAATGTAAACATCAGCTTTGTATGCCCTGGGCAAAATACTGGGTCATGAAACACTTACTATTTGTGTTATTATTGCTAACAGGGTTAAAAAAGAATATAGCCCCGATTACAAAAAAGCTGTTGATAAACTTATTCGTACCGTATTGCAAAGACTGATAATTTGATTTTATCTATTATGGAAAAGCAAGATAATGTAAAAGAAATGCAAGCTTTAATAAGCTTGATCGACGATCCTGACA